>CALRUG020000048.1:0-20564 GCA_943371295.1 Synechococcus sp. UW140
AGTCTGCAGGTATGAAGTACATTGTATTTATTACAAGACACCATGATGGTTTTTCTAATTGGGATACAAAGCAATCTGATTGGAAAATTACCAATACGCCTTATGGCAAAGATGTATTGAAGCAATTAGCAGATGAGTGCAAAAAACAAGGAATGCAATTAGGTTTATATTATTCTACTTTAGATTGGTATAGAGAAGATTATCCTTATACAACAGGCAGAACTGGTCAAGGAACGGGAAGAAAGACCGGTGGGGATTATGCTTCTTATCTGAAGTTTATGAAGGCTCAGTTGACCGAACTCTTAACCAATTATGGAGAAATCATGTCTATTTGGTTTGATGGACATTGGGATCAAACCAATCCGGAAGGCTCAAAAGATCGTAGTTCAAGAATCAATTGGAAATACAATGAAATTTATGATTTGATTCATCAATTGCAGCCCGCTTGTTTAATTGGGAATAATCATCATTTAGACCCTATCCCGGGGGAAGACTTTCAAATGTTTGAAAAGGATTTGCCCGGTCAAAATCATACTGGGTTGAGTTTTCAAAAACCTTCAGATCAATTGCCATTAGAAACCTGTGAAACCATGAATAATTCATGGGGGTATAATATAACTGACCATGCACATAAGTCGGTAAAAGATTTAGTACATTATTTAGTTAAAGCAGCTTCTCTTAATACGAATTTATTATTGAATGTGGGGCCAATGCCTAACGGAAAAATTCAATCAGAGAATATTGATTCATTAAAACGATTAGGGAATTGGATGAAGCAAAATGCCTCTACTATTCAGGGTACAAGAGGAAATATTATTCCAACTCAAGAATGGGGAGTAGTTACTGCAAAAGCAAAAAATCTATTCCTGCATATACTTAAACAAGTACAAGCTGAATATATTTTTGTTCCCTTTTCAGCTGGTAAAATAAAATCGGCCAACTTATTTTCGAATAAGACTAATTTGAATTACAAACAAGTAAACGAAGGTGTTTTCATTTATTTACAGAATGTTCAACAAGATCCAATAAACACGGTGATTCAATTAGAACTAGAATAAAACGTTTATTTCAATCTGGCAGCGTGGGTTTTATTGGCAATATCATGAATGACAGTGTCTAATTCATTGGCACAAGATATTAAATCATCAAAAAGCCCTTTCTTTTCTTCTTCGCTTAAAGTTAGTTCTTGTAGTAAATGTACAATCCCCATGATTTTTGCAACTGGGGCCCTAATCACATGAGATTGCAACCAGGCAATATGTTGTAATTCTTTGTTTTTAGTTTCAATAGCGCTAATATATTCCAGTCTTTCAGTAATATCATTTACCAATATTACCCTAGCATTTCTACCCTTGTATGATATATAGTTACTTTGAATGTCAACATTGATGATTTCTCCATTCTTTTTGATATGCCTAAATACTCCGGACATATATTCTTGTGCATGTTTTTTTGCCAAATCCAATTGTGCTTGAAAATAAGGCATATCTTCTTGAGGCCGAATATCTCTAAGTGTCATGCTTAAGAATTCTTCTTCCGTAAAACCATAATGTCTTTGGGCTGCTTCATTTACGTCTAAGAATTCAAGGCTATCAATATCATATACCCACATTGGCAAAGGGCTTAAATGGAAGAGTTCGCTATACCTTTTTTCTGACTCGGTTAATTCATTGTTTTTCCTTAATCGTTCAATACAGTAAATAATGCTTTTGTATAGAGCATCGGCATTTAGTTCATCTTTGAGCAAATAATCGGCAATGCCTTTAGAAATAGAATTGATGCTAAAGTCTACATCGGTATATCCCGTCAAAATAATTACGGGTATTTGACTGCATAATAAAAGAATTTCTTCAACCAATAATTCTCCGCTCTTATCAGGAAGTGAAAGATCTAATAACACCACATCAATTACTGTGTCACTATTCTCTAGAATCTTTTTGGTTTCTTTAAAATTAATGGTATGAACAATGGATGGGTTACTAATTTGCTCTTCTAAGTAATCAGAGATTAATAGAAAATCACCTGGGTTGTCTTCAACTACAAGTATATTATATGGCTTTTTATCTTTAATCATCTTAGTGGTTAATGGGAAGCGTTACTGTTTGCATCCAAAAATTTTCAATCGATTCCATGGCTCTATTAAAATCTTCTACATCAGTTGGTTTAGTAATATAACAATTAGCATGATTTTTATAAGAATCCATAATATCTTTCTCAGAAGATGAAGTGGTTAACATGATAACAGGAATTTGCTTTAATTGTAAAGACTCTTTAATATGCAGTAAAACCTGGTGACCATTTTTCTTTGGTAAATTAACATCTAATAGAATGATATCAGGTAAATCTTGTTTGTCTTTGATGGCAACATTTTCCAAGTATTCAATGGCTAGTTTCCCATCTCTGATGACAGTGATTTTATCAGCTAAATCGCGCTCTTCCAAGGCTTCAGTTGTAAGTAAAATATCCCCTTCGTTGTCTTCAATTAATAACACATGGTTGGGTTTGATTCTAGGCATGAATATTTTTTTTAATGGTAAAAAAGAAGGTACTACCCTTATCTAATTCAGAATCTACCCATATTTTTCCATGGTGCAACTCTACAATTTTTTTACAAGTAGCTAAACCGATACCTGTTCCTTCGTATTCAACTCTTGAATGTAATCTACTAAATAGTTGAAATATCATATCATGATGCTCTTTGTCTATTCCTATTCCATTATCTGAAACTGAGAATTGCCAATAATTTGTATCGTCTATACAATCAATTTGAATGATTGGTCGAGCCCCAGCTTTACTATATTTTAAGGCATTGTTTATTAAATTAGTGAATAATATTCGTAATGCAGTTTTGATGGCAATAATGTCAGGCAATACAGAAATTTCAATTGAAGCATTTTTTTCATCAATTATTTGTTTAAGACTTTGTTTAACATCATTGAGTAAGTTTGAACAATTAATGACTTCAAATGTTTTATCCTTTTCTGCAATTCTTGAATAGTTCAATAATTCATCAATCATTTTGCTCATTCTTCTTGCCCCATCAACCGCATAAAATATATACTGTCTGGCTTTATCGTCTAAAGAACCAGCATATTTTTGCTCTAATTTATTCATGAACTGACTGACCATTCTTAATGGTTCTTTCAAATCGTGCGAAACAATGGTAGTGAATCTTGAAAGTTCATTGTTTTTACTAATTAATTCTTTTCGGGTATCAACAATGTCTTGAATAAGCCTTCCTTCTGGTATGATGGAATACACTTCATTCTTCTCATTGAAGAGGGGTTTTAAGTTGAATAGAATGGTTGTAGTAGAATTGTTGGCACCTAATATTTCTACTTCATATTGAACAAACTCACCATTTGCGGCTCTTTCTATATTTTTTTTGAGTTCAGATCTTGTTTTATCAGAAATAGTCCACCAATGACAATCCCAAAACTTTTTGCCAATTACGTCTTCCGGTTTTAGACCAGCGAATTGGATAGCAGAATCATTGGCTTCAGTTAAAGTTCCATCTGGTGTTAAAAAGCCTATAAATTGAAATGTAGAATGAAATATACCCTTGAATTTTCTTGCACTTTCTTCGAGTTGTAACTGATACTGTGCCATTTCAGACATGTCCATAATGCAAGTACTTGCCTGCGTATTACCTTGTGAATCTGAAAAAATTCCTGACGATACCCTTATAGGGAATCGAGTACCATCTTTTTTTATTCCTATTAAGTCTGTTGTAATTTGTTTTTCTTTAATTCTTTTTTCTAGCATGGAAGGTATCTTAGGATCACTTATATCAATAATGCGGTTTCTTCCAACAACCTGAAATTCCTTTTCAGTGTAACCAAACATTTCAGTAGCTGCTCTGTTGGCTTTCAAGATTGAGCCGTCAATTGGATTGGTTAAAAAAAGTGCATCAATATTGTTATTAAAAATGGCTCCCATTTTCAATTCCTTATCAATCAATTGCAATTCTTTTTCTTTCTGATCTTGAATATCTTGAAATGTTCCGTATAGCCTAACGCATTGGCTATTTATGAATTCAGGAGTTCCTTTAGCTCTTACCCAGCATGTGCTTCCATCTTTTCTTAGCAACTCTATTTCAATATCATAAGGTTGATTATATTGAATAGCGTTTTCTACTGATTCTGTTATGAGTTGACTACTTGTGCCAGGTTTATAAAAATCTAAAGCTTCTTTTAAATCTGGACAATAGTTACAAGATACTCCATGAATTATTTTTGTGGTTTTTGACCAGTATATTTGATGGTTTATTAAGTCTACTTCCCACACCCCAATTTTAGCTGCAGTATTGCTTTCTTCAAAGAGTTCATTTAATTTTTTTAATCTTGCTATTTCTTCATCTTTATCCATAATCAATCTTTTTTGGTTGATTGAAATTGTTTAATGGGAAGGGTAAAATAAAAAGTACTTCCTACTCCTTTTTGAGAGGTTAGGTATATTTTACCACCCATTCCTTCAATTATTTTTTTTACAATGGCCAAGCCTATTCCAGTGCCACTAAATGCTTCTTTGTTGTGTAGTCTTTGAAAAATTTCAAAAATTTTATCATGATACTCCTCTTCAATTCCAATGCCGTTGTCTTGTATTCTAAATTTCCAGAAATCATGGTCTCTTTCACATTGAATACTGATTTCAGGAATAGCAGTGTCATGCTGGTATTTTAATGCATTGCTAATTAAGTTTTGTAAAACTTGTCTTATAGGAGCTTTAAAAGTTATTAGATTGGGCATACTCCCTATGGTAATAATTGCTTTTTTCTCTTCTATTTGTTTTTTATACAAATCGAGAATTTCATCTATAACTAATCTGATATTCACTTCTTCCTCATCTAGTTCTTGTCTTCCCACCCTTGAAAATTCTAATAAATCTAAAATGATTTGCCTCATTCTCTTAGCTCCATCCACAGCAAAAAAGATGTACTTTTTTCCTTTCTCATCTAAGATTTCACCATATTTCTTTTCAATTTGTGAAAGAAAGCTACTGATCATTCTTAACGGCTCTTGTAAGTCGTGAGAAGCCACATAAGCAAAGTTTTCTAATTCTTTATTGGATAGTGCTAAATCTTTGGCTTGAAGAATGAGCTGTTCATTCAAATTAGCTAGCTCAATTTCGTTTTGTTTTAATTTGCTAATATCTTGGGTAGAGCCAATCATTTTAATAGCAATACCATTACTGGTTCTCACAATGTACCCTCTATCGTATACATAAGCGTAACTGCCATCTGCGCGTTTACATCTATATTGATCTTCCCAATAGTTTTGTTTTGGGTCATCAAAAACAGCATTTCTATTATTTTCTACTTTGTCTAAATCTTCTGGATGAATAAAATCTAACCAAAGTAATTTATTGGTGTTGGTGAAATTTTGGTTGTAACCTAAATTTTCAAAAAATGATTTGCCCAATCGAAGTGTTTCACCAGTAATAATGTCCCAATCCCATATTAAATCGTTGGTAGCTTTTGCAACCAAACTAAATCGTTCATTGCTTTCAATTATATCTTGTTGCGCCTTTTTTTTGTCATTGATATCTTGAAAACTTCCATAAACCCGAATGCATTTTCCGTTAAGAAATTCTCCTTCTCCAATACTTCTTACCCATTTCCAATTCCCTTTAAATGTTTCAATCAGTAATTCTTCATCCCAGGGAGTGCCATGTGCAATGCAATCTTCCACTCTTTTTTGAATGGTATTTCTATGAAAGCCTTCTTTGAATTTTGATATTCCAGCTTCGAGGGTTGGAACAAAATCAGGCTCTACTTCCCTTATTTCTTTGGTTATATCCGACCAATATACAGTTCCTTTATTGATATTTATTTCCCAACTTCCTATTCTTGCTAGTTTATTAGACTTCGTTAATATTTCCTCCAAGTTTTTCTTTTCGGTAATATCTTTTCCCATTCCATAAATCAAATTATCTTCCTTTGATGGAGTAAATGTCCATGCAATCCATTTTATATTTCCATTTTTAGTAATCAACCTATTTTCAAAATAAGGAATGATGTCTCCTTTAGCTAGTTTTTCTGCCTCCTGTCTGGTAATTGTTTCATCATCTGGATGTATAAAATGTGTAAAGGGTAAATTAATTATTTCAGCAGCCTCGTATTCTAATATTTGTTTTGCTGCTGGGTTGGCTTTTTTAACAAAACCATCTAAACCCGCGATAATGATAAGATCGAGTGATGAATTAAATATATTATTAAGTTGTATTTCTAGTTGCTTTCTAATAATTTCTGCTGCAAGTTGTTGGCTTAACTGGGTAAACAGATTTTTTGAAACAGATTTAGCTTTATAATGTTGCGATTCCCCTAAACATAAAATGCCAATCACTTGCTCTCCATTTATTAATGGTATCGTATACATAGAAGCGAGTCCATATTTTATCGCAAATTCCCTGCGCATAAAATCTTTATTCTCGCTTAAATTATCCCAGTAAATTATTTTTTTATCTTCCCAAGCAATACCAGGCAGACCTTCATTTACACCAATATGATTGATATGAATTGATTCTTCGAAAAACATTCTCATATTATCGTTATTGAATGCAGTTGCTGATAAGCTCAATGTTTTTTTACTGGCACTCAATAACCATATTTCCGCCATACTAAAATCGGCTGTATCTAAAATTTTTCTAACAATTTTGTTGAGTAGTTCATTCAAATTATTATGCTGCAAAAACAATTGATTGATTTCTGTCAATAGCGTCTTTTCTAAATCGGCAATTTTATTTTCAGTAACATCTCTTTCTATAGCTATCCAATGCGTATACCAGCCATTTTCATTAGCAATTGGGCTAATAGTAAAATTGATCCAGAATTCTTCACCACTTTTTTTATAATTAAGTAAAGTGGTCTCATGTTTTTGCCAATTTTTCATGGCAATACTAAGTTTATTTACTGCTGCTTTGTCTGTTTTCGGACCCTGTAATATTCTGGGTGTTTTCCCAATCACTTCCTCTTTTGAATAACCCGTCATTTTGCAGAATGCCTCGTTTACAAATACAATTTTTGGGCCTGGATGTGAAAAAGGTTCAGCTTCTGTAATAATAATGGCATCACTGGTATTGGTAACCACTGATTCCATCAGTTTAAGATTATTCAAAGCATTCTCTCTACTAGTAACATCTCTAAAATTGATCACCATCCCTTCAATAAAAGGGTCATTCAATAAATTGGTGATGCTTAATTCAATAATAATCCAATCTTCATTCGCGTTTTTGAATCGAATGGGGTCTGCTGATATTGTTTCCCCCTTTTTATCTTCTGCAATTAGATATTGTTGTAGTAATTTTTTTAGGTCCTCTTTGTGAATTAGATCAAGTAAATTAAGGGTTAATACTTCTTTTTCTGTGTAGCCTGTTATTTTATATATGGATGGGGAGCTGTAAAATGGATGCCCATCCTTGTTTAAAATCAATATTGCATCCGATGCATTGTTTACTAAAGCTCTGTAACGCTTTTCATTTTTAATTTGAAGTTCTTCTTGTTTTTTTATTTCAGTACCATCTCTGGCTACGCAATACATTTTCTTTTCTGAACTATCCCAATGCGCAGACCATATTATAGGAATGATTGATCCTGTTTTACTTACAAGCCTATTCTCAAAATTGGTTACGCTAATTCCACTCATTATAGAGATAGAAGCTGCCTGTGTAGCATAATAATCTTCTTTGTAAACAAAATCGCTAAAATGTTTCCCAATCATCTCCTCAGGACTATATCCCAAAATTTTGTTACAAGCAGAACTTACTGATTCATAAATTCCTTCTTCATTAACAGAGCAAATAATGTCTAATGAAGAATCCAGAATTTTTGAAAGGGCTGATTTTGTTAGTTCTAATTCTTTTTCTTTTTGTTTTATTTCTGTAATGTCTTGAATGACTCCAATTAGAGCAATTTTATTTCCTTCTGCATCTTTTTTTATGGAAGCAATAAAATTGATATAATGTAATTGATTGTCCTTAGTGATAATTCTTAGTTCTGACCTTAATTCATTATTTGTCTCTAGTGTATGGAGAATAGAAACTTCAATTCGATCTCGGTCTTCCGGATGAATTTGATTCTTGATTGAATTGATTGATGGGGTGGGTTCATCCATTGGCCATTCAAATATGGCATAGATCCCGCTGGAGCAAATAAGGGTTTGAGTGCTCAAGTCAAACTCGTATGTGCCAAAATGCGCAATATTTTCTGCTACTATTAGCAGTTCTTTGTTTTTCTTTGTAGGCATGGATTTAGCAATTGGGGGCTAATTTTGCTGTTTGCCAAGCAGCTTACTGAATATACTAAATAATATTTAATTATGAAAAAGTGCTTAGTTTTTTTTATCTTATTTTATTCAAATATTTGCTTTGCTGTTCCAGCACCAGAATTTTATAAATTAATTGTTTATCATTTCTCAAGTGGTGCACAAGAAAAAAAATTAGATGCATTTATAGTAGACCAGTATTTGCCAGCTTTGCATAAAAATGGTTTTAAACAGATTGGGGTTTTTAAGCCAATTACCAACGATACCGCAATTGATAAGCAATTGATAGTGCTAATTGGAACAAGTAATATCAATCAATTGATTAATCCAATTCAGTGGAGCTTAAACGAAAACAGTTCATTTAAAGAACCTCTCTACAATCGATACGAACATTTTTTATTGAGGGCATTTAAAGACATGCCTTTGATGAAGGTTCCAACAAACAATAAATTAAAGACTGAAAGGATATATGAATTAAGAAGTTATGAAAGCCCTACTGAAGAAAAATACCTAAATAAAGTTCATATGTTTAATGAAGGTGGAGAAATTACTTTGTTCAAAGAACTTCAATTCAATGCTGTTTTTTATGCGGATGTTTTATTCGGATCTAAGATGCCCAATTTGATGTATATGACCAGTTTTGATAATATTGAAAGCAGAAATCAACACTGGAAGGCATTTGTAGAATCCGCTACATGGAAAAAACTGGTTGCAATGCCTTTTTATCAAAACAATATGTCTGCTTTGCATAGTCAGTTACTGCGTTCTACCCCTTATTCTGATTATTAAATTTGTTGTACCTTTAAGCTCTTGAGAAAGAGAATCGCCATATTATTTTTATCAATATACTTGTGTTCTACAACAGAAGCACATGAATTATTGAAAATTCCAGTGGTATTTCAACATTTTATAGAACACCAACAAGAAGATCCACAAATTTCCGCGATAAAGTTTTTGCAAATACATTATCTACAAGGAAATATAAAGGACAAAGATTACGATAGGGATATGCAACTCCCTTTTAAAACAACAGGTGAGTTCTTTACGGCTTCAGCAACCCCCTTTGTGCCATTGAATGCCCATATAGATATTCAATATCCAGATGAGCCCATCCAAATTATTTGGTCTTTGCATAAACCAGCGTTTATTTTTTCTGCTTATCAGGTAAATATCTGGCAGCCTCCTAAAATGAGTTAATACGCTTTTAGAATATAATTAGGGTCTTGCTGAAGCGGCAGGCTCAATCCACTTATACATAATTAACTTATAATGCTGACAAAAATTATTGAGTTTTCCGTGAGGAATAAACTCATTATTGGGCTATTCGTAATTGCCCTAATAGGATATGGTACCTATAATTTAACCAAGCTACCAATAGATGCAGTTCCAGATATAACCAATAACCAAGTTCAAGTGATTACCATAGCACCTTCTTTTGGTGCTACAGATATTGAACGTTTGGTGACTTTCCCGATAGAACAGGCGAATAATAATATTTCTGGGTTATTAGAAATTAGAAGTTTCTCTAGATTCGGATTGTCGTTGGTGACCATCGTATTTGATGATGAAACGGATATATATTGGGCAAGGCAACAAGTAGCTGAACGATTGTTGCAAGTTCAATCACAAATTCCTGCTGGAATTGGCACTCCACAATTAGGGCCTGTTTCTACTGGGTTAGGAGAAATATACCAATATGTGTTGAGGCCAGAAAAAGGATACGAAAATCAATATGATGTTACCAAGTTAAGAACCATGCAAGACTGGATTGTAAGAAGACAGTTATTGGGGGTGAAAGGAGTGGCAGAAGTAAGCAGTTTTGGAGGTAAGCTAAAACAGTATTCTGTTGAAGTTGATCCTTCTAAATTATTAAGTTATAATATTACTATTGCTGATGTTTTTACTGCGCTAGAAACCAATAACCAAAATACAGGGGGTGCATATATTGAGAAAGGGCCTACGGTTTTATTCATTAGAACAGAAGGCTTATTGGGTAGTATTGAAGACATCCAAAATATTTCTATTAAAAGAACAAATGGAGGGACCCCTTTATTTATTAGGGATGTAGCCGAAGTGAAAATTGGGCATGCCACCCGATATGGAGCAATGACTTATAATGATCAAGGAGAAGTAGCAGGTGCAGTAGTGATGATGTTAAAGGGTGCGAATAGCAATGATGTCATTAAGCAAGTAAAAGAGCGAATTGTTCAAATTCAAAAGTCATTGCCAAAGGGTATAGTGATTGAACCTTTTTTAGATAGAACTAAAATGGTGAATAATGCTATTGGAACGGTAGAGAAAAATTTGTTAGAGGGAGCTTTGATAGTCGTTTTTGTACTGGTAGTTTTTCTAGGAAATTTTAGAGCAGGACTAATCGTAGCTTCTGTTATTCCATTGGCCATGTTGTTTGCCATTATTATGATGAACTTGTTTGGTGTGAGCGGAAACCTGATGAGTTTAGGGGCACTCGATTTTGGATTAATTGTGGATGGTGCAGTGATTATTGTTGAAGCTGTTATGCACCAATTAAGCCATAGCAAGAAGTTTAATGTGGTCAACAGATTAACACAGGGGCAAATGGATAAAGAAGTGAATCACTCTGCTAGTAAAATGATGAACAGTGCCGTGTTTGGTCAAATTATCATTTTAGTAGTGTATCTACCCATTTTTACTTTACAAGGAATAGAAGGCAAAATGTTTAAGCCAATGGCACAAACGGTTGCATTTGCATTATTAGGTGCTTTTATTTTATCACTTACTTATATCCCCATGATGAGTGCTGTTTTTTTGAGTAAAAAAATAACGCATCAACCAACATGGTCAGATCGGGTGATGATTAAACTAGAGCACAACTATAAACGAGCATTGGACTATATTTTACATTTTCCGAAAATGGTCTTGGGTTTTGTAATTAGTTTATTCATTGTTGCACTATTCATTTTGGGTAGACTCGGTGGTGAATTTATACCTGCATTAGAAGAAGGTGATTTTGCAATAGATACAAGGGTGTTAACAGGAAGTAACTTGTCTACTACAGTGGAGCGTACGCAAAAAGCAGCTTCTCTCTTGCTTAAAGAATATCCAGAAATTGAAAAGATTGTAACCAAGATTGGTAGTGGAGAAGTTCCAACGGACCCCATGCCCATGGAAGCAAGTGATTTGATGGTCATTTTAAAACCAAAGGATGAATGGACTTCTGCTAAAACATTCAATGAGTTAGCAGATAAAATGGGAGCAACGATGGCTACTGTTCCTGGCATCACTACTGGATTCCAATTTCCAGTACAGATGAGATTTAATGAATTAATGACAGGAGCAAGACAAGATGTAGTCTGTAAAATATTCGGAGAAAATTTAGATACTTTGGCTGCTTATGCATCGAGTATTGGTAAAATTGCTGGTACAGTAGAAGGCGCTAAAAGTATTTATGTAGAAGCTGTAACGGGTATGCCTCAAATTTTAATTGAATACAATAGGAATACAATTGCTCAATATAATTTGAATATACAAGACATTAACAAAGTAGTAAATGCCGCATTTGCAGGACAAAGCACTGGGTTGCTTTTTGAGGGAGAAAAGCGTTTTGATTTAGTTGTTCGTATAAAAGGAGAAATGAAAAAAGACCTTCAAGAAATTCAACAATTATTAATTCCAACTCCCTCTGGCGTACAGGTGCCCCTTTCTCAGTTGGCAACTGTTGAAATCAAAGATGGACCCAATCAAATCCAAAGAGAAGACGCCAAGCGAAGAATTGTAATAGGCTTTAATGTTAGAGGTAGAGATGTTCAAACTATTGTAAAAGAATTACAAGAAAAAATAGAGAAGCAAGTTAAATTTCCAGTTGGATATTATATCACATATGGAGGCGCATTCGAGAACTTAAATGCCGCCAAAGCAAGATTAATGATTGCTGTTCCTGTTTCATTGTTGCTCATATTTTTACTGCTTTATTTTGCATTTAATTCAATTAAACAAGGTTTACTCATCTATTCGGCAATTCCTTTGTCTGCGATTGGTGGAATATTTTTCTTAGCATTGAGAGACATGCCTTTTAGTATTAGTGCTGGTGTAGGATTTATTGCCTTGTTTGGTGTTGCTGTATTAAATGGTATCGTACTCATTGCAGAATTTAATAGACTTAAAAATGATGGGATGGATAATTTGCGAACAATCGTGTTAACTGGAACAAGCTTACGATTAAGACCTGTATTAATGACTGCTTTTGTTGCTTCACTGGGCTTTTTGCCAATGGCATTAAGTAATGGAGCGGGTGCCGAAGTGCAACGACCTTTGGCAACAGTAGTGATTGGTGGTTTACTGATTGCAACATTTTTAACATTGTTTGTATTACCGGTATTATACCTGATGTTTGAAAAAGGATTTAATGCCAGTTTGCCCATTAATAAAGGAGTAGCCATTTTATTTGGATGCCTTTTAATAGGGTCTGTTTCAATTGCACAAAACAATTCGGTTCAGCCTATTTCAGTTCAAGCAGCGGTAGATTCTGCATTAAAGAATAATTTATTGGTAAAGAATGAGCAGTTGAAGTCTCAGTACCAACAAATGATCATTGGAACAGCAGCTAACTTGCCCAAAACAGCATTTATGGGTGAGGTTGGACAAATCAATAGTATATATACCGATACAAGATTGGGTATTAGCCAATCTATCGCATTTCCATCTGTATATAAACGAGAAAAGGAATTATTGGAAGCAGCATTTAAAAACAGTGTTTTAAATATTGCTATTCAAGAAGTCCTTTTAAAAAAGCAGGTGCAACAAGTGTATTATACGATGGTGTATTTACAAAATAAAAAATCTCTTTTGCTTTTTTCGGATAGTTTGTATTCAGCATTTTACTCAAAAGCAACATTGCGGTTAAAAACAGGGGAAACGAATATTTTAGAAAAAACAAGTGCAGAAACCTTATTGGGTCAAATAAAAATTCAATTACAACAATTAGAACAAGATGCTGCTATGATGCAACTACAGTTGCAGCTGTTAATGAATACACAGCGTGCTTATATACCAGCATCTAGTAAAGGCCCATTAACTCCCTCAGCTTTACTAGACACGGCATTGTTGCATAATCATCCTATTTTACAGAGTGTGTTGCAACAGCAGGCCATAGCTTTGGCAAGTACTGAAGTAGAGAAAAGTAAATTGTTGCCAGATTTATCCCTTGGCTATTTGAATGGTAGTATTAGAGGAGTAGGTGCAGATAATGTTTTGTACAGTGGTAAAAGGTTTAGCTCGGTGCAAGTGGGTATGGGGATTCCCTTATTTGCAAAAGCACAAAAAGCCAGAATTAATAGTGCTGCATTATCCGAAAAAATAGCTGAATCAAAATACCAGCAAGTAAAGCAACAGCTAACAGCTGAATATCAAACGGCCATTACACAATTTTCTAAATATTTAACTACGGTTCAGTATTTAGAGAAAACTGGTTTGAAGAATGCAGACATCATAACAGAAACAGCAAACAAGCAATTATCTGCAGGATCAATCAATTATTTAGAATGGGTTCAATTGATTAATCAGGCAACCAGTGTAAGAAACGATTATACTGAAGCAGTGAGAAATTTAAATGAATCTATTATTCAATTAACCTATTATATTCAACAATAATAATCATGAAAAACTATTTATATATTTTATTGAGTTGTCTGTTTTTTGCGGCATGTTCCAATAAAGATCAAGCAGAAGAAGCCATTACAAAAACAGCAACTGCAGACACTTTGGTTTTAACTAATGAACAATTTAAGAATGCATCAATTATTGTAGGCCCAATGCAAGAGCAAGAAATTTCTTCATTAATGAAAGTGAATGGAAAAGTAGATGTTCCTCCTCAGAATATGGTTTCAATTAGTGTTCCCTTAGGCGGTTATTTAAAAACAAGTAAGCTATTGCCTGGTATGCATGTAAACAAGGGTGAAGTAGTAGCTGTGATGGAAGACCAACAGTACATTCAATTGCAACAAGACTTTCTAACAGCAAAAGTTAAACAAGTGATGCTAGAGAAAGAGTTTGCAAGGCAAAAGGAATTGAATGCCAGTCAGGCAACCAGCGATAAAATGTTACAACAGGCAGAGTCTGACTTTAAAATGCAGAAGATTTTAGTTTCTGCATTAGCACAAAAATTGCAATTGGCAGGGATTAATCCCAGTACCCTTACAGAAAATAATATCAGTAAAAGTGTCAATATTTATTCTCCCATTGATGGGTATGTAACAAAAGTAAATGTGAATATTGGTAAATATATTTCTCCAACAGAAATCATGTTTGAATTGGTGAATCCTACTGATATACATTTAGCCCTGAAAATATTTGAGAAAGATGTTCCTAAATTATTTATTGGGCAACCGCTTATTGCTTACACGAATAACAATCCAGACAAAAAATATGATTGTGAAGTTTTGTTAATAGGGAAAGACCTTAATGCGGAAGGATATACCGATGTTCATTGCCATTTTGAAACCTATGATAAAGTGCTTATACCTGGCACTTATATGAATGCTCAAATTAAAGTGAGAAATCGTAAGGCAATTACCATGCCTGCCGATGCAGTAGTAAGATTTGAAGGGAAACATTTTGTTTTCAAAGAAATTGCTAAACTAAAATATGTCTTAACAGAAGTAAATATTGGAGATACAGAGAACGGGGTAACAGAGATTTTGATTGCTGAAAAAGACCTAACCAACTTTGTAATCAAAGGCGCGTATACTTTGTTAATGATGCTAAAGAATGAAGCAGAGTAATTAACTTGCGGATAATTGGCAAATAATATGTTTTATAATAAAAGTATAGTTAGAGGGATTTTAATCGCGCTGTTGTTGGTTTTAACTACTAATGCTATGTCTCAAACTTTAGATCAGCTGGTAAAACGTGGTTTAGAGCGTATGGCAGCCAAAAACTATCAGGGTGCTATTGAAGATTTCACCCTTGCATTAGAAGAGACCCCCGATGATGTCAATTTATTTTTGAACCGATCTATTGCAAAGAGAGAACTAAAGAATTACGATGGTGCTATTGAAGATATTGGCTTTGCATTAGAACTTACCCCTAAAGACCCCAATTTATTCTTTAGTAGGGCTTTTATTAAAGGACTTGCCGGGGATGGATCAGGGGCTATTGAAGACTATAATAAAGCCATTAAAATTGGCCCGGCTAATGCGAATATGTATTTTAATCGGGGGATAGAAAAAGAGCGCTTAAATAATTTTGCGGCTGCTTTACTCGATTATGATAAGGCATTAACATTGAATCCAAAATATGGGGATGTCTATTTTAATAGAGGGGTAATTAAAGCGAAATTGAAAAACCATCGTGGGGCATTGTTAGATTTCAATAAAGCCATTCAAATAGAGCCAGCTGCTGATTTCTACTTTAATAGAGCTATTGCTAAAGTTGCTTTAAATGATCATAAAAGTGCATTGGAAGACTATAATAATGTAATTGCATTAGACTCTAGTTTAGAAAATGCTTTTTTTAATCGAGCGCTTTGTAAAATGAAATTAAATGATTTTGCAGGTGCATTGCCCGACTTGGACCTTGCTTTAGAAGACAATCAATCTAGTGCAGATATTTATTTTAATAGGGGGGTAGCTTTAAGGAGTTTGCAACAGTTTAAAGAGGCGAAAGAAGATTTTGACAGAGCGATTGTGTTGAATCCCAAAAATGGAGATTTATTTGTCAATAGGGGATTAATTCATTTGGAACTAGCTGATACAACTGCTGCAATTGATGATTTCTCCAGTGCAATCGAATTGAATAAGAAGAATGTAGGTGCTTACTTTAATAGAGGGATTCAATATGAAAAGTCTGGTGATTTTGAAGCTGCTTTGGAAGATTACAATAGTGCACTTCAATTAGACCCTCTTTATGGAGATATCTATTTTAATAGAGGAGTGGTGAAATCAGCTTTGGGCGATAAGAAAGGTGCATTGGCAGATTACAATACATGTATTCGATTGAGACCAAAAAATGCAGGTGCTTGGTACAATCGGGGTTTATCAAAATATGCAGCAAAAGATTATCTAGGGGCCATTGCCGATTATAATAAAGTAATTCAACTGGATCCAGATATGCCCAATATCTTTTTTAACAGAGGAATTGCAAAAGGGCAATTGAAACAGTATGCCGCAGCTTTGGCTGATTATGACAAAGCCATAGAACAGGATTCCGGTAATGGAGATATTTATTTAAACAGAGGGATTGTGAGGGTCTTACTGAAGCAGGCCGCTGGCGGTTGTGCCGATTTACAAAAAGCTGCTGCATTGGGTGTACTGGCTGCAGTTTTAGAAATCGAGAAGTCTTGCAAGTGATACCGTTTGTTTAATTAATATACCATTAACGTATTAAAATCTTCATTTTTTTGCAGAACATGTAATATTGGTATAAATTTTAATACCAATAGGTCAAATTATTTTAAATAAACTTTTATGAAAAAGATTTTATTGTCGTTTTTAGTCGTTTTTGCTTCAATAGCAAGTATTTCAGCTCAAACAGCTGATGAAGTGATCAACAAGTATGTAACTGCCATTGGTGGTGCAGAAAAGTGGAGTAAAATAACTTCTTTAAAAGTTGAAGGCCAGATTGAAGTACAGGGCCTTGCCATTCCATTTACTATGCAAGCCGTTCATATGAAGGGAATGCGTGTTGATGCAGAATTCCAGGGGAATAAAATTATTGATATTACCACTCCTACCAAAGGATGGTCTCAAAATCCTTTGATGGGAAAAAGTAGTTTAGAAGCGATTACTGCTGAAGAACTTAAAACTAAATTGGATGAATTAGACGTTCAAGATGAGTTTGTAAACTACAAAGAGAAAGGCTCTACTGTTGAATTTTTAGGTAAGGAAGAAGAAGAAGGAACTTCATACAATAAAATAAAATTGACTACCAAGAATGGTAACGAGAAAACATACTATTTTGACCTTACTACCAACTTAATATACAAAGAAGAGACTACTGTTAAGCAGCAGGGTCAAGAAATGAAGCAGTCTGTTAAATACCTTGATTACAAAACATTGGAGAATGGTATTAAGATGGCTTTCAAATCCGATATGGGAATGATGATGATGGTTACCAACAAAGTGACTATTAATCCAACTATTGACGAAGCTATTTTTTCTGGAAACTAAATAATTCCAAACATGAGATACTTATTTGCTGTCCTGTTTTCAGGCGTAGGCATGCTATTGCATGCACAAAACACTCCATCCTTCAATACTGCTCAATTTCAGGTGATGGGAGCAAGGGCACTGGGCCCATCAACTATGAGTGGAAGAATCACTGCAATTGAAGGTGCTTATGCTGATGCGCAACTGAATTTATATGTGGGTACAGCTGGTGGTGGCATTTGGAAAAGTCAAAATGGTGGGCAATCTTTCACGCCAATATTTGATAAATACAATCAATCTATTGGTGCATTAGCCATTGAACCTGGAAACGCTAGAGTGGTTTATGCAGGTACAGGTGAAAGCAATATGCGTAACTCTGTATCTATTGGTGCGGGTTTATATAAGACCACAGATGGTGGAAGCAATTGGCAAAAATTGGGTTTGGATAGTACGGAACATATCAGCAAAATTTTGTTAGATCCTGCGGATAAAAAAGTGGTGTATGTATCCGCACCTGGTCCTTTATTCAAGTCTTCTGTACACAGAGGTTTATACAAGTCTTTAGATGCAGGAAAAACCTGGGAAAAAATCTTGTACATCAATGATAATACAGGATGCTCGGATATTGCGATTCATCCTACTAAGTCGAATATCGTTTTTGCCTCTACTTGGGAATTTAGAAGAAAACCATTCTCTTTTGTTTCCGGTGGCGCCGGTTCCGCTTTATATAAATCTATAGACGGAGGAAAAACTTGGAATAAAATTACCAAGGGTTTACCTGAAGGAAATTTAGGAAGAATTGTTATTACCATCAATCCTTCAAAGCCTTCTCAAATATTGGCGATTGTTGAAGCCAAAGAAGCTGGCTTATTTCAATCTGATGACGAAGGTGAAACTTGGACTAAGCTAACAGCTGCCACAGGCCTTACAGCTCGACCATTTTATTTTAGCACTTTAGTGATTGATCCAAAAGATCCAAAAAGAGTATATAGACCTGCATATGATTTTAATTATTCAAATGATGGTGGTAAAACATTCAGCAATACGGTTATTGGTGGTGTTACACCTCATGCAGATCATCATGCTTTATGGGTGAATCCATCAAATACCGATATGTTATTTTTAGGAACGGATGGCGGTGTTTATTTGAGTTATAACAAAGGTGTTACTTGGGAGTTTTTAAACAACTTACCTGTACCACAATTTTATCATGTAAGTATCGACAACCAATCTCCTTACAATATCTATGGTGGATTACAAGACAACAACAATTGGATGGCTCCAAACACAGCACCAGGTGGGGTTTCATCTACTGATTGGAAAGCATTGGGAGGTGGTGATGGATTTTGGGTTCAACCAGATGCAGTAGATGAAAAAATAGTTTACGCAGAATCTCAAGGTGGCGAAATGTATCGCATCAATTTACGTACAGGTTTGTCTACTGGTATGAAACCCAAAAAGCAAGTGGGTGAAGAAGACCATCGATGGAATTGGAATACGCCTATTGTAACTGCCAAGTCTAACACGAAGTCTACTAATGGAAAACCCCAAAGCAATTTGTATGTAGGTGCGCAGTATTTATTTAGGTCTAGAGATAATGGAAGAAATTGGGAAAGAATTTCACCTGATTTAACAACCAATAATAAAGCCATTCATAATAAATCGGAAAACAGTGAGAGTGTAACGGGTGATAATACCAGTGCAGAAAACCATGGCACCATTTTCACAATTGTTCAACATCCACAAAATGAAAATATTATTTGGGTAGGTACCGATGATGGAAATTTAATGTACACCAATAATGGAGGTAAAACCTGGTCTAATAAAAATGCAGGAATTGCAAAAGCAGGGGTTCCCGCTCAAGCATGGATCAGTAGCATTGAATTGTCTTCGCATAATCCCAATCGTATTTTTGTTACACTAGATCATCATATGTATGGAGACAACAACACTTATGTAGTTGTTAGTAATGATGGGGGATCTAGTTTTACGAAATTTGAATCAGAGGAGTTCAGTGGGTTTGCGCATATAGTAAGGGAAGATCCCAAAACACCTTCATTGCTATTTGTTGGAACTGAATCTGGATTTTTTATTTCCTTGAATACTGGTAAAACTTGGATGAGAAGCAAGTACCAAAATCTACCTTGGTATACTTTAGTGAGAGATATCAAAATACATCCATCAACGAATGATTTAATCATTGCAACACATGGAAGGGGTGTTTATATTATTGATAATATTCAACCGCTAAGAGAGATGGTTCAATCTGATTTAAGTAAGCCATTTTTATTTTATCCAATTCAACCATTCAAATATGAATTTGGTGCACAGTACCCGCAATCTGCAGCTAATTTAGTGGGCTATGTAGGTGCTGGAAAATCATTAGCACCCACTTTTTATTATTATTTAAATGAGCGAAGTAATGATATCGTTAAAATAGGCATTTATAACTCGGAAAATAAAAAAGTAAAAGATATAAATGGATCAGGGCTGAAGGGTTTGAATAAAGTCTTCTGGACACTCACAGCTAATCCTCCAAGGGTTGCCAAAGGAGGATTTATTGCACAATCCTCTGTACAAGCAGCTGGATTTTATGGACCTAAAGTGCCTGCTGGAAAGTACCGTGTAGTAGTAAAAGCTGGTAAAGACAGCAGTGAACAAATATTAACTGTATTGCCTAATCCTTCTGCAGGCTTATCTGAGTTGGCTTTACAAAAATTGTATCAGCAAAATATGCGCTTGTATGTTTTAGAAGAACAGTTGGCCGATATGGTAGATACCATTGATGCCAAACTTTTGATTTGGAATAAACAAACAGCCAATGAGGAAACCAGTAAAAAAATAAAAGCATTAGACAGTTTCAAGAGAGAACTCATTGAACTTAACAGAAAGTCCATCTTTTTTGATGAACAAAAATTCAGAAGAAGAATTAGTGACTTTTATTTAGACATGGCAACTGCATTGGAGCCTCTATCTGATAGCCAAGAAAAGGGCATTAATGTACTAGAAGCTGAAATGAAAGCTTACCAGACTAAGTTGAAATCGCTGCTGTAAATTGATAGTATTTTTAAAAGCCGCAATCATCTGTATGATTTTTGCGGCTTTTTACTTTTATTGCTGCGGTTTGTTGCGCGTATCGGTAAAAATTCCCTTTTCATGATTTTTTAATCACCCACTGACA
>CALRUG020000049.1:0-19637 GCA_943371295.1 Synechococcus sp. UW140
ACCAGGCATTTCATTACAAAGTTCATTAATCACATGCCAAGATGGATCAAAAGGCGTTTTGCCTATTAATTGATCATTAGTAAGACCTAATAATTCAAGGGCTTTTTGATTTGCAAATACTATACTTGCATTCGGAAGGTGTTTGATAACGCCAACAGCTAAATGTTCTACCAATTGAATAAATTCTTCCTCGCTAGAAATATCTTTATTTGGTATGTCGGATGGTTTGTGCATTTATTTCATAATAATGTACAAATAAAGATACATAAATCAAAATTTAGGAAATAACTTGAACTAATCGAGCAACTGGATCCAATAAATAACTCCCATATTTAGTATCGTTGAATTTTAAATTTCCAAGATGAATTAAAGAGTTCAAATATT
The DNA here is from genome assembly GCA_943371295.1 of Synechococcus sp. UW140. Lineage (GTDB taxonomy): Bacteria > Bacteroidota > Bacteroidia > Chitinophagales > Chitinophagaceae > Sediminibacterium. The sequence goes on from CALRUG020000049.1 coordinate 385, forward strand.
CTTTAAATGAAATTTGAAAATTTGGATTCTGCTTAGGAATTTCTACATTTTGACCAATTGATAACTTAAGCAAGATTAAAGGAAAATTGATTCCCGCTTTTACAAATGATGGAAGAACCGAAGCCCAAAAACGGCCATTTATTTCAAGTACATACGCTTTTTTTGTTTGTGCATTTCTTCTCATATCAATACAAGCAACACCATTCCAATTAAGCGCTTTCATCATTGATGAAATAACAGACAAAACAGTAGTATCATCATGAAAACAAATCGTGTCATTATAATAGAAGTTTGATCCCGTTTTTACAGGAGACTCTTGAATGGTATAACAAATAATCTCACCCTCTTTGCAAATTACATTGCAAGTAACATCAGTGCCAATAATGAATGGCTGCAACATAAAGTTGGACAAATTCTCTTTGTTTTGCAAAATTATATCATTCAACGATTGTTGATTGTGTACTTTCTGAATCATTCTTCCACTAGCCATTCTTACTGGCTTTAACAACAAAGGGAATCCAACTTCTTTAATTAAATGCTCTTGTTGTTCAATATTGTCTAAAGTAGCAAATGGGGGGCATGGAATCCCTTTTGCAGTTAAAAATTTAGCTAAATGTAGTTTATGAATTCCAATATCAAAATTAACAGGATCCGTACCCAAAACACAAGGCGCATAATGTGATAACTCTTTTCTATGTATAGTAACTTCTCTAATTTCCAACTCATCATATGGCATAATAAAATCAATCGCATACTCTTTCACGATTGAAATGATTTTATCTTTTAGTGAATCCTGTTCAGCATGATAATAAAAGGTCTTTTTCAAAAAACGAGAGTATTTTGCCGCATTCCTTGTATTGTGTGTTAAAAGAAAAAAATCATATCCCTGATTGCGAAGACATGAAAGAACTCCTAATCCAATATTTGAATCGTATCCAATCAATAGAATATTTCTAATAATTTTCTCCATATAAGCATTCAAAATAAAATTAAATTATTGATCCCCCGAAAAGTAAGAACAACAATTAATCACCAAAATAGCCATAAAACATTGATAATTTAACTATTTCTATTGACTTCTATAGCATGGTTAATATGTTTTTATAAACATGATTTATATCATAAAAACTGCTGACATCTGTCATTTAAGTTAATTAATTAAAAGTGGAACATTGTATAATCAACTCATGAAAAAATCATTTACAATGAAACAGTTCATTATCATGTCTCTTTTGGTAGTTTTTGTTACCGCTACCGGATTCAATTTTATACAAACAAAACCTTGGCCTGTTCCAGATAAAGCTGCTAAAACAGCAAACCCTTTGAAAGCGGACGCGGCTACAATTGCTGCTGGCAAATCACTTTGGAGTGTGCACTGCGCTTCTTGCCATGGTAAAATGGGTTTAGGTGATGGAAGCAAAGCCGCTCAATTGAAAACACAGCCTGATGATTTTTCAAAAGCAGCTTTTCAAAATCAATCTGATGGATCACTATTTTATAAAGTAGTAGAAGGAAGAGATGACATGCCTGCTTACAAAAAGAAAATTCCTGATACTGATGATATTTGGAGCCTTGTGATATATATGCGCACTATGAAAAAATAAGTAACCCATTTAGTTTTCACCATCACAAGTTAAGATCATGCAAGTACAAGAAACGCTTTCTAAGGAAACCAAAACAAGGAGGAATGCATTATTTGGAATAACGATCCTTTCGATATTCGGCTTTCTAAGCTTTGGTCTATTTAAAAAAAGGAAGAACGTTATTGCTTGTGCCCCTTTACCAAAAGAAACAAAAACGATGAAGTTTCTGACACAGGATGGGCAGTTGGTTGAAGTAGATATCTCTAGAGTAATTGCTTCAAATGAGAAAGCATCAAACAAAGAAATGCAAACCTGGATCAAAAGGTAATCACTAATAAACAACATCAATGCAACCGAACGATACTTCCAGAAGAGAATTCATTTCAGCCACTATATTAACCAGTTTGGCTGTAGCAGCATGTTCAACTGGAAAAAATCCATTTGAACCAGATGCAGCTACTTTGGAAACTGTAAAACCCTCGGGAGAAATGGTAAAGCTGCTCTCTGTTGATGGACAGGTAATTGAAGTGGATAAAGCTTTTCTAAAACCAGTACCCGAATTGCCACAGGTTTCAAACCAGGCAGCTAGAATGGGAATCCCAGGTAAAAAGTTTGTCATGGTCATTGACCTTTCTCGTTGTAAAAATTTAAAAAAATGCCAGACTGCTTGCAATCATATGCATAGCATTCATCCCGGACAAAACTGGATAAAATTATATCCACAAAAAGAAGCCGAACATACTGCACCTTATTGGCAGCCTACTACTTGTATGCACTGTGATGAACCTCCTTGTGTAAAAGTTTGCCCAGTAGATGCCACATTTAAAAGACAAGATGGCATCGTGTTAATTGATAGTGATCGTTGTATTGGTTGCAGATTTTGTATGGCCGCCTGCCCCTATTCAACCAGAGTATTTAATTGGGAGGAGCTAGATCTTCCAAAAGAAATTGCCGACAAGCCTTATTCTTGTGAAACAAGTGTACCACAGAAAATAGGTACTGTTGGTAAATGTGATTTCTGTCCCGATATGGCAAGAAAAGGACAATTGCCTCATTGTGTAACTGCATGCCCTAATGGGGTATTTATGTTTGGAGATCTTAATGAAGATTCAGTAACCAATGGTACAGAAACCTTTAGATTTAGTGAGCTGGTTAGAGATAAAGCAGGTTACAGACTTATGGAAGACTTGGGAACAAAACCAAGTGTTTACTATTTACCTCCAGTAAATAGGAATTTCCCTTTCGAGAATGAAGAAGTTAAAGAGGGAAATAAAAAAAATTAACCTTAAATCAACTATCGTGGAAAGTTTAGCAAAACAAAAAATTACCGAGGATTTACTACCACAAAAGTTTGGAAGACGAGGTATGATTTGGGTTGGCATACTAATTTTTTTCTGTGTCATAGGCTTTATAGCTTATTGTCAACAATTATCTCAGGGATTGGTGGTTACTGCCATGCGAGATTATGTTTCTTGGGGTATCTATATCTCTAACTTTGTATTCTTCGTAGCCATCAGTTTAGTTGGATCATTAATAACAGCAGTATTGCGCTTAAGCAATGTTCATTGGAGTACTCCATTAACTAGGATAGCGGAGATTATAGCAGTATCAGCCATTACGTTTGCGTCTATTATCATTGTTGTAGACATGGGTAGACCAGAGCGTTTTTACAATCTCTTCTTACATGGTCGTTTACAGTCTCCGATTATTTGGGACGTAATTGTGATTACTACTTATTTCTTTGTGAGCATATTATTATTGTATTTTCCTTTATTGCCAGATTTAGCCATATTGATTAAATACAAAGAAAAGACTGGTGCAGCATTATCAAAATTATATAGCTTCTTGGGTTCATTTTGGAAAAACACACCTAGCCAAATTCATATTGGAGAAAAAGCCATCAACATTCTTTCGATTACAATTATTCCTGTAGCATTTGCCATACATACCGTTACATCATGGTTGTTTGCTACCACATACAGACCTGGTTGGGATAGTACCAATTTTGGGGCTTATTTTATCTCTGGTGCGTTTTTAGTGGGAGCGGGTGGAGTAGTTGTAGCTATGTATGTTTTTAGAAAAGCCTATCATTTAGAGAAATATATTAAGGAAGATCACTTTGATAAAATGGGTAAAGTATTGGTTTTGTTAGCACTACTTTATTTATACTTCAATGTAAACGAGTTTTTAGTTCCAGCTTTTAAAATGAAAAAGTCTGAAGAAGAACATTTATTGGGATTATTTACTGGTGAATTTTCTCTAGTGTTTTGGTTTGCCATTACTACAGCCATGATTATTCCAATCATAATATTACTATTCAAGAATGGACGTAAACCATTGCCTGCATTTATTGCTGGTGTTTTAGTGGTGATTGGATCATGGTTTAAACGCTATTTGATTGTTACTCCAACTCTCTTGCACCCCTTTCTTCCAATGCAAGACGTTCCAGAAAACTACAAACATTATTTTCCAACCTGGCAAGAATGGGCTATTGCCATAGGTTCATTGGCTGGAGCACTGTTAATCATTACCCTTTTTGCAAGAATTTTTCCAATCATTCCTATTCAGGAAACCATCACAGAAACCGAACAAAATGAAAAAGACTAGTCTGCAACTGATTGCTTTCATACTGTTACTTCACTTAGGTGGAACTGCATTCTCACAAACAGAGAAAAATAGTCTCTCATTAAGTATTAATTACTATAATAACAATAATCAAACTCAGTACTTAGTTGCTACTGCTAAATCTAAGATTGATGGGAGATTTCAAATGATAGCAGGAATTCCTATCAATTTTTATATTGGCACAAACTCATCCGAAAACTTGATTGGAAAAGGGGTTACCAATAATAATGGGGAGGCTATGGTATTTATTCCAGCCAAAGCAAAAGATGAATGGAGTAAATCATCCAAAGTAAACTTCGTAATTGCATCAAAAGAATTAAAGACATTTAATGAAGCCGAAGGAACATTAGAAATTACTAAGGCTAAAATTCAAATTGATACTTTAGCCGATCGAACAATTAGCGCAACACTCTTAGAATTAAAAGACAGTGTTTGGATTCCCGTTAATGCCACTGATGTTCGAATTGCTATTAAGCGTTTAGGTGCAGATTTAAATGTATCAGAAGCACCTACTTATGCAACAGATAGTTTGGGTGTAGCTACCGCCGAATTTAAACAAGACAGTTTACCAGGAGACAGTAAAGGCAATCTGGTATTAATTGCACATATAGATAACCATGACATTTATGGTAACTTATCAAGTGAAAAAATGGTTCCATGGGGAAAATCATTTACTTATGTGTCGGAGTTCGACAAAAGAACTCTTTTTGCAAGATGGGGCAAGTCACCTTTATGGCTTGAGTTAATGGCCTACTCCATTGTAGTAGCAGTATGGAGTATTTTGATTTATCTATTTATACAAATAAAAAAGTTGAAAAAAATGGGTACTGCATAAACTTTTCTGTTTGAAGATTGAGTAAGTATGGAAAAATATTTACAATTATTAGAAATACTTGCCTTCTTTTCTGGGTATCCCATTATTTATCTATTGGTAAAATACTTAAGCCAATTTAAAGGCATTCAAAGGTTTACCGAACATGCATTACCTGCACTACCTTTTGCATATGGTTTTATAGGACTTCTTTTTTTAGGCCTCCAACTAAAAACGCTTTCCATCAGTCTGGATCTAACTCACTTTCAACATCCTTATCTAGTTATTTGGGGAATATTGAGTATACTTTTTCTGTTACCAATATTTTCAAAACACAGGAATCTTAGCTTATTGCATAGCTTGGTTTTTTTTATTGTATTTATAAGTAAAGTTTTTTTTCAGAATAATGCCCAAGAAGAAAGATCTCAAGTTGTGGGTAATTATATGAATATCTACAGCATTAGTCTTTTACTTAATTTATTACTATTACTCCTAGCGTTAATTGCCGCTTTTTTGCTAAAAAAGATTAAAAATCGCAGCGTATAATCAATATGGTGTGTATTTAATTTAAGTTTTCTTTTTCATAAAAGTTCCATTCCAAATATGATATAAATCATTTTTTGAACTGATGCATGTCAATAGTGCTACAAAATCTAAGAATTAGTTTTATAGTATAAAATAGGGTGGAAAATCCTATTGCGTTTCAACAACATTATTTATCAACAACTATAAAAAATGAAAAGTTTAAAAACCCAAAGTTTGCTCCTAATTCTGGTATTATTTAGTGGGTATGGTTATATAGCCAGTTGTACACATGAGGCTGTCTCCCCACTTCCCGCAGCTGCCAGTAATACTCCTATAATAACTCGAGGAACAGATGTACTTCTTCCTAAAAACGTTACGGTAGGTGACACTACTTCATGGAAACTAGATAAATCGCATAGTAGTGTAATGTGGTCTACTATTTATGTAGGTGGCGCTGGTTTATTAACTGGACGTTTTAACCAATTTGGTATGCATGAGGTAACAGACGCTAAAATGTTGAACTATGCAACAGCAGGACAACCATTATTAGATAGTTCATGGGCATTTTATGAAAATGAACCTTCTAAGTCATATTTTAATGGTTATGTTCAAATGAATCAGTCCAATACAGGAGAACCTGGAAGAGATGCTGGTTGTAATATCTCAGCTTTAGGAACTGTTGCCATCGTTCCTGGCACACAAAATCTTACTGTTACTAATTTGGCAAAAATTAAAACTACTGAAATCAAATTTGATCCAGCAAGCAATGACTATATCGTTACACTACAATTAACTTGGAAAGGAACACTAGCTAGCCCAATAACAAAAACTTTAGTGGGCAGATTGAAATATATCCGCAGAAACAGAGTCCAGTTTGGTAGTGCTGCTGCATACTCAGTTTTTGGCCTACAATTGAAATTCCAATTTAACGCAAGAGATTATGGTATTACCAGTACCAGTATTGCAGACAAGGTAGACATTGAATGCAACATGAACTTCAATAACAAGTAATTAAAACCTGAACCATGTTAAAAAAATTCATAAAATATACAGGGATATTACTAATTATAGCCACTATATATACAGGGTGTTACCAAGATGTAATCCTTCCAGATGCTACCGTTGATCCAGACGGTCCACCACAAGCAGTAAGTTTTAGTGTAGACATTGCTCCAATGGTAAATACTAAATGTGGTATTTCTGGCTGTCATGTATCTGGTGCACACAAACCCTATTTAACCACTAGCGTCGCTTATAAAGAAATAGTAAATGGAGGTTTTGTAAATATCCTTGTTCCTAAAGAAAGTATACTCTATCAAAAGATTAATGGTGAAATGAGAGAATACATTCCATCTGCTGTTGACAGACAAAAGATCTATGATTGGATAAGGAACGGCGCACAGAATAACTAATTATCCCAAAACAAAAACAATGAAAAGAAAAATACAAATAGTAGGAGTACAACTAAGCTTTGCTCTTGTATTGGTGCTTGCCCAGCTACTGCTTTTACAAACAGGGTATGCACAAGACACTTCAGCAAATGCAGTACCTACGCCAAAACCAATTCTGAAACCAGTAAAAAATACCTTTCAAAGTACTTGGCTTATTGATAATCAATCTGTGATGGTTTCTCAAAAAGGAACTTTTGAAATGGATATTCAACACCGTTTTGGAACCGTTACAAAAGGCTATGAAGATTTCTGGGGGTTCTTTGCTCCATCAAATATTAGACTAGGCGTTATCTATGCTCCGGTAAAAAACTTAAATGTAGGACTCGGAATTACCAAGAGCAATATGCTTTGGGATCTGAATGCGAAATACTCCATTTTGCGACAAACAAAGGGATTGTATCCAGTAAGTCTTACTTACTATGGTAATATTGCATTTGACACTAGAAAAGATGCTGATGGAAGTATCTTTAAATATCAGACTCAAAGAATATCCTTTTTCAATCAGTTAATTGTTGCAAGAAAAATTAATGAAAAACTTTCTCTTCAAGCAGCAGTAAGTGTTGCTCACCAGAACGCTGTGAACGGTTATTACACCAAGAATGATAGTACTGGGCAAGAAATCTTCAAAGAAATGAAATTCAACCATTATGCTTTTTCTTTAGGTGGTAGATATAAGTTAACAGAGGTTACCTCATTTATTTTCAATATTGATCAACCCATTACCAAACATGCAACCAATAATCCAAATCCTAATGTGTCGCTTGGTCTAGAATTCAATACCAGTAACCACAGTTTTCAGTTGTTTATAGGTAATTACGCGTTATTGAATCCTCAAAGGAACAGCTTGTATAATACCAATAATCCATTTGGTTTTACTGCAGCAGATGGTACAAAAGTTCCGGGAGGTCAGTTTGTAATTGGATTCAATATTACTCGCTTATGGAATTGGTAAAGCAAATCATCATCAGTGGTATATCGTTAATGCTGATTGTAAGTTGCAAAGGAGAGAATAAAGAAAATAATAAGGGCAATGTAGATACATTGCCCACAAGACCAATAAAAATTACCAATAAACCTGGCGCTAGTTTTTCTGATAGTATTTATGTAAAAGAAGCAGCAGCTATCTTTTATTATCCAGATTCTTTGCAAGACGCTCGCATAAAAGCAATTACAGAACCTGCTATTTACAACAGTACTATACATGAGATGTTTTATCAAATGCGTAATGCCAAAATAGTAATCAAGGAGACTTATCCCAAACTAAAACTAATTGAAGTGACCAACGCAAGGTATGTATTGGTTCAAAAAAAAGATGGTCAAAAGCAAATTATAGATTTGGATAAATACAATGATGCAAGAGGTTTGATTCTTTGCAATGGTATTAAAGAACCACAATTAGCAGATATGACCAATATTGAGACTGAATTATACCGATACTTCAATCAATAGCTGATTCAATTCTTTTATTTTCTGACTAATTTAAATGTTTTAGAAACTGTATTAGCAGAACTTGACCTTGATGTAATTGTTATTGTTACATTACAAAGAGTATACTTTGTTTTGCCGTATTTTATTTTTTAAAATAATTCACTAATTAATTTTATTTATTGCCCCAAGATGTAAAATTGCTTCTGCTCTATTGCGTACACCAATCTTCTTGAAAATATTCTTATTGTGTTTTTTAACTGTATCGATTGAAATATTCAGTTTATCGCATATTTCTTTGTTTAAAAGCCCTTTGTTTAAAAAGGTTAGCACTTCTTTTTCCCTTTCACTTAATGGTACAATTGATCCCATAGAATGACTACTTGAAATTTTGCAATTACAACTTTGGTTAAAAAATATATCAGGGGGTGGGGGAAAAGGAGTGATGAATATTATTTCTCAGGCAATTTGTACTTCCCTTTTTGTCAGCTTATTCATTCCTCTATGATTTGGAAAAGTCGAAAACTAGGGCTATTTTACTAATCCTATTTGGTCTTATAAAGATTCAAGTGCAGCTCCCCCCGAAGCTGCACATTTGAACCTTATACAAATGAGAATTTTCAATTTGTATGGAACAAATTTCAATTTATATAGACCAGTACAAATACGGAAAATGACTTTATTGAATACGTAAAATCACGTACAAAGCACCCCCGGCTTTAGCAATACATTTACGAATCATATCTAAATATTTATAAAATGAAAAATGTATCAATTGGTCTCTTAATCATGGCGGCACTAATCGCAGGTTATTTTATTGGTAAATCCAGTAGTAATGGGCAAGAGCCAGTAGAGAAAGAAAATAAGGAATACTTTATGGCAGACAATTTTATAATGGACGCTGAAGAAGTAGTTCGACTAAGAGATATCTATGTTAAACATGGAAAAAGGGTCAATGGAGGAAGGCCAGACAGTACGGTAACCAATTTTATCACATTTGATCGATCAAGCTTTGAAGCAATGGGAAGCTTTTTTAGGGACTCAACTAATAATGATGTGGCTGGTGTTAGATGTTTTATGATTCGCTATGACAAAAAATATATAAAAGCAAATGGTCAGCCCCAATCAGCATTTGAAATCAAGGGTAAAAAATACGAAGAACAAAATAGTATTGTGTTTCTACCAGTTGATAGAGCGGGGCGTACACTTTATAACAGGTGGACAAAATATACAAACAAATCAATTGCAGGATTTAATCATGGGGAGCTATGTCCTGAAAACTGCTACAATGAAATTCCATAGAGATTATGAACTTTATATTTCTATACTTTGAGATAGCTGCATTTATCTATGGCTTAATTTATTATAAGCATATCAAAAAAACCAAATTTGCTAAATTGGTTTGGCTTATTGGGATTGTTGTTTTAGCGGAATTAATAGGTACTTATCAACGAAGGGTATTACATGTACCGAATGTTCAAGTGTATAATATAGCAACCTTAATTGAGTTTATTTTATACGGACTAATTTTTACTGAAGTTTTTGGTTCAAATAAATGGTCTTGGTTTAGCAAATACTTTGTTTTAGCATACCCCATTTTATGGCTAATCAATATTACCCTTATTCAAGGATTTCAGGTCTTTCACACTTATACCATGAGTTTGGGAAGCTTTAGCATGATTATTATGGCTTGCTTTTACTTTATTAGGATCATCCAAAATGAGGAAAAAATAGACCTTCTTAAATCTGGTTCTTTTTGGTTTGCTACTGGAATTCTAATTTTCTATTCAAGTGATATATTCAATAGTTTCTTTTTGAGAAATACCCATAAGATCAATTTATTTAACGGTTTTACCCTGTTCAAACTGATTAATACCGTTTTGAATATTATTTTATACTCCTGCTTCATTAAAGTATTTCATATAACTAAAGAAACAATTCAAAAAGAAACGAATGAAATAGTTCAATATTCTATACACAATTAAAATTGACACTTTTTATATCCATATTGACTTTGCTTTTACTCTGTATTCATTTAATTAATTATCGTTATTTGAATCACGGTGTACTAAAAAAGTTTATTCTATTAATTGTGCCCTATGCAATTGTTAATTGGATAAATTTTTGGGCAAGTGCTAATAACAATGATTTAAATATCTTGGCCAATAACTTAATAAGAATATACGAGTTTGTTTTTATTGGATGGTTTTATAGCCAACTAATTGAATCAACAGAGACGCTAAAAAAAATTAAAATTTTAAATTGGATACTGATAGTTGTTTCAATTTTGAATATTTTATTTATACAGGGTTTCTACGAAATTAATTCTTATACAATTATTGTAGGCAGCTGCATTGCTGTCTATTATATTTTTGAATATTTCAAAGAAATGATTCAACAAACACAAAGCATCAACCTATTACAGAATCCATTTTTTTGGATTAGCATTGGTTACTTATTTCATTTAATTGGATTGTTTATATTAGCCTGTTTTGGGGAATATTTTAAATATATAAATGACTATAATTCCTTTTTACCAATATGGCATTTATTTAATAATTTAATAACTACAATTTTATATTCTTGTTTATTAATAGCATTTTCCTTCAGGCTCAAACCAACGATTACCTAATTACAGGTATTATAATTGGGGCAGTTGTATTCTTGTTTTTAACTGTCTCAATTGTATATTTCGTATTTGCCTACCAAAAGCGTCAAGAACAAAATAAATTAGAAAAAACCATGATGCAGAGCAGTTTTGAGCAAGAACTAATAAAAACGGAGCATGAGGTAAAGGAACAAACACTTCAAACCATTGCAGCTGATTTACATGATAATATAGGTCAATTATTGAGTTTAACCAATGCTACACTTTCATCAATAAATGTAAATGACCAACCAAATACAGAACAAAAAGTGGCTACTGCTTTAAGTTTTGTGAATAGCTCTATCAAAGATTTAAGACAATTAGCCAAATTATTACAAGCAGAAAACTTGTTACAGCAAGGTCTTATTCAAGCAATTGAACAAGAAGTTAGCTGGTTACAAAAAAACGGACAGTTTGATGTTCAATTCATCAATCATTGTAATAACGATCTTGTAGACCTAAATAAGAAATCACTTTTTGTTTTCAGATTATTACAAGAGACTATTAGTAATATAATTAAACACTCAGAAGCAGATAAAATCATTATTGAAATTGGGGAGGATGAGAAAAAACAATTTTATTTTAAAGTGACCGACAATGGAAAAGGGATTGATTTATTATCCCTTCCAATCAGTAAGAAACAAGGATTAGGAATCGGAAATATGAAAAAGAGAATATCGATTATTGGGGGTCACTTAGATATTATTTCATCCCCTAACAAAGGCACTACCATATATATCCAAGTTCCGTATGAAAACTAAATTACCCATTTTTAATATTGCTATGGTGGATGACCATAAAATGTTCCGAACAGGTATTGCGGCATTATTAAACGAGTATACAGATATCAATATTCTTTTTGAAGCAAATAATGGTATTGAGTTACAAAACAAAATTCCACTATTCCCAGATACACAAGTGATATTAATGGATATCAATATGCCACATATGAATGGCTATATGACTACTTCTTGGATAAAAACCAATTATCCTCATATCCATGTTTTAGCTTTAAGTATGTATGATGACGAACAGGCAATCATTAAAATGCTAAAAGCAGGAGCAAATGGCTATATTCTAAAAGAAGCCGAAATTAGCGAACTACACAAAGCGATTATTCAATTGGTTGAGAAAGGATTTTATACCAATGATTTGGTTTCTGGAAATATGATTCGGTCTATTCAAAAAGATACACTCACCGCAGGTGGCGTTAAACTTACAGAAAAAGAAATATTGTTTCTTCAATTATGCGCCAGTGAGCTTACCTACAAAGAAATGGCCGATCAGCTCGATATTGCAGTTCGCAGTGTTGACAATTACAGTAGAAGTTTATTTGAAAAAACGGGGGCAAAGTCCCGAGTAGGTTTGGTTTTATGGGCTTTGAAAAATAACCTATTAAGTCATTAATAACTTGACTCGGTTATGCTTAAAAGAAAGGATAATGTTTGCAAATTTTATGCAAATAAAAAAGCAGCTATCAACTTTCGTTCATAACTGCTTGATTTTCAAGTGGGCCCACCAGGGCATGATCCTGGGACCCCCTGATTATGAGTCAGGTGCTCTAACCAACTGAGCTATAGGCCCGAAGAACATTGCTGTTCTTTAAGGGCAGCAAAAATAATGATTTGAGATTAATTTTTACACGGTTATTTTTCTTTTTTGTCCAAATAGTAGATCTGATGGTCATATCTGACCAAAACCCCATTCTTGCTCCAACGATTTAAAAATAAGCCAACTACCATCCATTGACATAATAGCCACATCCTCATGGTCTGGCAAATTATCATTAGACGCAATTGATGCCAAATCAAACAACTTCATTTTAATAACAGGGCTCATTCTAACAAAAAACAAATAAATGGATTGATTTCTGAGGTTTAGTTTAGCTATAATTTCCTTAAGCGTTGCACCATTATCAGAACTTTTGGTTTGCCATTTTTCCAACTTAGGTAAATACCTTAATGGAAGCGAACTTGGATATTTTGAATAAAACAGTTCATGAACCCAAAAGCTATCTCCCTTATGAATAACAGTGTCTGGAAAAGAAAAGTCTTTCCAAGGCGCCAGCTTGAGCTTCTCTATCCAAAAATCATATTGATTTTGGTTAACTTCTGCTAAATATTCAAGTGACCATTCAATTTGAGTTTCCTTAATTGAATTAGCAACTTCAATCCACCAGGTTGCTAAAAATGAACTTTGCTCATCAACAGCTATTTTATTTAATTGCCATTGTTTTTTCATTAAAAGCATATGTTTTTCTTGCTCATTCATTTTATTAAAGCTAATTCTATTTTAGCCTAGTTAAATTGAACAAGTTATATTTATATCCAAGATATGGTCGTATGAAAAAAATAATTTCAATTTTATTACTATTCATTTCATTTAGCACTTTTTCATTGGCACAAAAAAGTCAATTAAACTATAAAATTTTAATTGGCACTTATACCAATGCAGGAAATAGCGAAGGAATTTATTATTACCAGTTTAATGCAGACGGGTCGGCAAAAGCGATTAGCCAACAAAAAGCAGAAGAGCCCTCTTACTTAGTTACCTCATCGAATCAGCAATTTATTTATTCTGTGAATGAATTGGGAAAGGGAAATGGATCTGTTTCTGCTTATGTTTTTAATAAAACAATTGGAGATTTTAAATTAATCAATACCGTTTTATCAGGCGGAGATCATCCTTGTCATATTAGTACCGATCGTAGAAATCGTTTTGTTTTTGTTTCCAATTATTCTGGCGGAAATTTAAGCGCCATCGCTATAAATACAGATGGTAGTTTAAGTAATGAAAAACAAACCATTCAACATTCTGGAAGTAGTGTGAACAAAGCAAGACAAGAGAAAGCCCATGTACATTCTGCGGTTTTATCTCCTGATGAAAAGCATTTAATAGTGCAAGATTTAGGTACAGATAAAATTTCTGTTTATGCAGTTGATTTAAATAATCCAACCAAACCATTATCAGAAAATCCGGTATCGGTGTTTAATTGTAATCCGGGAGATGGCCCAAGACATATTAGTTTTCATCCCTCCAAACCCTTTGTATATGCTGTTCAAGAATTGACTGGTTCCATTACCGTGTTGTCTTTTAAAAATGGCATGCTCAAAAAATTACAACAAGTGAATATGTTTGAGAAAGTAAGTGAAAAAAAATCAGGTGCTGCAGATATTCATGTAACTCCGGATGGTAAATTTTTGTACGCTTCCAATAGAGCCGATTACAATGATTTAGCCATTTATAAAGTTTTATCAAATGGCTTGCTGGCTTGGGTTGGATCACAGCCAACAATAGGCTTAGCACCCAGAAATTTTGCCATTGACCCTACTGGAAATTTTTTATTGGCAGCCAATCAAAACAGCAATGAAATAGTGGTTTTCAAAAGAAATAAAACAACAGGTTTACTGAACGATACTGGCAACAGAATTGCTGTTGGAAGACCTGTTTGCATTCAATTTGTTCGCTAGGGGTTTGTTTGATTGCTCTGCCCTTGATTATTGGGCCCTTGATTGCTTGGCCTTGAATTATTTGGCCTTGTTTTATTTGGTCGAGATGAAGGTCTATTGCTTCCACCTTGATTGGATCTTCTATTTCCCATCGGCTTTTGACTGCGTGGTGCATATGCTGGTGCTGCGCCAAATTGTTCAGGTACTGTTAATTTATCTACCTGCTTGCCCAAAAGCGTTTCAATTTGTGCAAATTTTCTTTGCTCAGCTTCGCTGATAAAAGTAATAGCAGTTCCAGAAGTAGCAGCACGAGCGGTCCTGCCGATGCGGTGGATATAATCCTCCCCATCATTGGGTACATCATAGTTGATGACCAATTCAATTTCTTCTATATCAATTCCCCTGCTTAAAATATCGGTTGCAACTAAAATTTTTAATTTCCTATTTCTAAAATCTTGCATGACTTGCTCACGCTTGTCTTGCAATAAGTCGGAATGAATTTCTTCTACAGAAAATTTAGAACGCTTTAATTCTGATGTTAGTTGTTTAACATTCTGTTTTTTTGAACAGAATATAATCACACGTGTGTAATCGCTGTTATTCAACACATATTTAATCAGCGGAATTTTTTGTGGCTCATATACCACAAATGCCTGTTGCGTAATTTGCTCTGGTGGTTTTGAAACAGCAATATTAATTTCTGCTGGATTTTGTAAAAGCTTTCTTGCGAGATCACGCATTTTAGATGGCATGGTTGCAGAAAACAACAAATTCTGTCTTTGCTTTGGTAGAAAAGAAATGATTTTCATGATATCGTCGTTAAAGCCCATGTCTAACATTCTATCGGCTTCATCCAATACCAAATATTTTACTTCTTGCATTTTTACATAGCCCATATTTAAATGAGCAATCATTCTACCTGGTGTACATACCACCATATCTACTCCACTGCTTAATGCTTTTTTCTCTGCAGTAAATGAATTTCCATCGCCACCACCGTATACGGCAATGCAACTGATATCTGTGAAATAACTTAATCCCTCCATTGTTTCAGCAATCTGTATTGCCAATTCACGGGTAGGTACTATTATTAATGCATTAATATGGTGTGAAGAGTGTTGCTGTGTAAGCATTTTGTGCACAATCGGCAATAAGAACGCAGCTGTTTTGCCCGTTCCTGTTTGTGCAGAAGCGATGACATCTCTTCCTGCTAAAATGGGTTGAATTACTTGTGCCTGAACTGGGGTGGCCGTTTCATAGCCCATGGCATCAATCCCCTCTAACAATCTTTCCTCTAAACCGAGATCTCTAAAATTCAAAATAATATTAAATTAATGTAATGATCAGGAACTAAGCTTTTGAATTTCTTCGTGCAATGCTCCTTTAGCTAATTCAAAATATTTTTTGAATAATTCTAGTGAAGGTGCAATGGTTTCTAGTTTTTCCTGTTTTTTGGCATTTACCTCCATGGTATTTGCTAATGTGTGCATATCTGGTACACGAACTACAGAAAGCGATGACTTTGCATAGTGTGCAGATTTGTAAAAATTATCCCAATCTTCAGCGGCTAACTCATCTTGCATTTTCTGTATGCTTTCAGGCATACTTTCTAAAAACATATTGATGATAGTAGTCTTGTACTCATTATCACCTTCTGCCAACTCATTCAACATTTCTAAATCTATTGTAACTGTTGAAACTGCTTCAGGTGCTTTTACACCAAAATTGGCAGTACTTGGTTTAGTTGGAGGAGGTGCATTAAAAATTTCGTCCAATGTTTTATAAAGGGCTTCCAATCCAAAAGGCTTAGCCAAACAAGCATTCATTCCCATACGAGTAAACTTATCTCCTTCGGCTCTGCTACTCCAACCAGTCATTGCAATAATAGGGATGGTCTTATTGATTTCAGCTCTTATGATCTGCGTAGCTTCAAATCCATCCATTTCTGGCATATTAATGTCCATTAGGATTAAATCGTACGACTGCTGTTTTAGCATTTCAATGGCTTCTACTCCATTCCCTGCTATGTCAAATGTGGCTCCAGTTACATTTAATGAATGTGTAATCAGTTTTTGATTTACAAAATCATCTTCTGCTATTAAAATTCGCTTACCCTTTAAGAAATCCGTGTTCATCAAGTGCGTTTTTGCTTACTACGAGGCCTAAATATAAAATTTATATGCCGTTCTACCTTGAATTTTGTAAAAATGAGGCCCATATTCTAGTTTATTGACTAATTTTTAACCAATCAGTTGGTTTCATTTTGACTATTTTTGCTCTCTTGCAAGGGGAATAATCTTGCAATCAACCAAAATGAAAAAGATATTTTTATTATTTACGGTGCTGGTTGGTCTGGGCGCCGCTGCTCAAACTACCGAAACCAAGAAAAAAGATTGGAGCAAAATTGACTTAAGTGGACGCGCAAAGGATCATTTTATGATTCAATATGGTGCAGACAGTTGGACAGGAAGGCCCGATAGCGTTAGAACCGGAAATGGATTTAGCCGTCATTTCAACTTTTATGTCATGTTCGATAAGCCTTTTAAAAACAATAAAAGGATGAGTTTGGCTTATGGAGCTGGTATTGGCTCGAGCAATATCTTTTTTGATAATGTAAATGCGAATATTAAATCTAATGCTGCAAGAATGCCGTTCACTATTGCAGATAGTACGAATCACTTTGACAAATTTAAAGTGACCAATATTTTCTTTGAGATTCCTGTGGAATTAAGGTATTATAGCAATCCAGAAAATCCTGCCAAATCTTGGAAATTTGCTATTGGAGCAAAAATTGGAACATTATTAAGAACACATACCAAAGGAAAAAACCTGGTTGATAAGAACGGACAAACTGTTTATGGAAGCAGTTATATTCAAAAAGAAGTATCAAAAAGATATTTCAACGGTACCCCCATTGCCTTAACTGGTAGAATTGGTTATGGCATCATAGGTTTACAAGGAAGTTACCAAATCACTTCTGTATTAAAAGAAGGCGTTGGCCCTTCAATGAACAGATTTACCATTGGTATTTCTATTAGTGGACTATAAACAGATCATTTGATAGAGAAAAAACAACTCATCTCCATTGAGGAGAAAGCAGTACTGGTTGGTGTGATCTTAAAGGACCAAACCAATGAGCAGGCAGAAGAATACCTAGACGAATTAGCTTTTTTATCTGAAACAGCTGGTGCAACTACCGTAAAACGTTTTACGCAGAAGTTAGCACATCCTGATAGTAGAACTTTTGTAGGAAAGGGAAAGCTAGAAGAAATCAAGCAATATGTAAATGGTAAGAATATTACCCTTGTCATTTTTGATGATGAACTAACAGGCTCTCAAATATCCAATATTGAAAAAGAGCTGAATGTAAAAACCATTGACCGAAGCGATTTAATCTTAGACATATTTGCCCGAAGAGCTAGAACAGCACAAGCTAAAGTACAGGTTGAATTAGCACAGTACCAATATTTATTGCCTCGCTTAAAAGGAATGTGGAAGCACTTAGAAAGACAAGGAGGAGGTATTGGTACCAGAGGACCCGGTGAAACAGAAATTGAAACAGATAGACGTATTGTAAAAGATAAAATTTCTTTACTACGCAAGCGTTTAAGCGAAATAGATAAGCAATCTTTTACTCAACGAAAAGAAAGGGGTGAATTTATTCGTGTTGCTTTAGTTGGATATACCAATGTGGGTAAGAGCACATTGATGACAGTATTAAGTAAGAGTGAAGTGTTTGCAGAGAACAAGTTGTTTGCAACATTAGATACCACCACACGTAAAGTCGTTTTTGAAAACACACCCTTCTTATTAAGCGATACGGTAGGCTTTATTAGAAAACTACCACACCACTTAGTAGAGAGCTTTAAAAGCACACTAGACGAAGTAAGAGAGGCAGATATTTTGTTGCATGTAGTAGACGTTTCTCATCCACAATACGAAGAACAAATTGGGGTAGTGAATAAAACACTACAAGAGTTAAAAGCTTTTGAAAAACCCATGCTCACCATTTTTAATAAAATGGATTTGTATGTGGAGAAGAACTTTGACGAGTGGCTAGAAGATTCCGTTAAAGAAGAAATTCTAAGGGATTTAAAAGATAAATGGGATTTAGCAACCAACGGTAATTGTGTTTTTGTATCAGCCACAGAAAAACAAAATTTAGACGCACTCAGAGATCTGATTTTAGAGCGAGTGAGAGAAATGTATGCCATTCGTTATCCCTACAAAACAATGCTTTATTAATTGGAAGAAGCAGCATTTAGTTGGATTAAGGTTGCCGATTACGCAAGCGAACTGCCTTGGCAAGACAACCAAATGTGCATAGTTGAAGCAGATGGGAAAAAGATCACATTGGCTTTAAAGGATGAAAAACTATATGCATTTGCGCATAAATGTCCGCATGCAAGTGGGATTATGGCTGATGGATTTATAGACCCAGCTGGGAACGTAGTTTGCCCACTTCATCGGTATCGCTTCTCTATTCAAAATGGCCGAAACACAAGCGGTGAGGGTTATTTCTTAAGGACTTATCCTGTGAAACATACCGACGAAGGGGTTTTTGTTGGGTTTAAAAAAGGGTTTTTTGCGAATTTTTAGGGTATTTTTTTTGAAAGTATAGAGAAACCCCTATTTTTGCAACCCCGAAAGGGGAAATTCCTCCTTAGCTCAGTTGGTTAGAGCATCTGACTGTTAATCAGAGGGTCTCAGGTTCAAGTCCTGAAGGGGGAGCTACAC
>CALRUG020000050.1:0-19614 GCA_943371295.1 Synechococcus sp. UW140
TGGGCTTTTTGGATGAATATCAAAACCAGTTTCTGTAACCCAAACGGGCATATTGTTTAAATAAATTGCAGCAGATTGTATAAATGCTTTTGCAATTGAATCTGCATTTGTATTATTCGATTTTAATTCTGGAGCAATAGCCCTATTTAAATTGCTGCTATTTGTATATAGGTGATAATTAATAATATCCCAACAAATATTTACCGTTCCATCTGGTTTGTATCCCCTGAATTCTTTGCACCAATCAATCATACCTCTAAAGTAATCGGTAGTGGCTAAGGCAACCCCAGCCATGACCACTTTCATACTGCTGTCTGCATTTTTTACACCCACGCCAACACCAAGAGTATTTTTATGGCCATCATAAAATGCAGATAAATTAGCAGCATATTCTCTTCCTGTTTGATAAGCTTTTCGACCCTTCCACCATTTGTCTCTCTCGTTTTCACATTCTATATATTCAATGAGCCCTAGACCAATTTTTACTTGATTAATTTCGTCGCCTGTAAACCTAGAAGAATCGAACACGCTTAATAAACTTCGATTCACTAATTTATTTTTCCCATACCTAGCAGCAAATTGAAAACCAAGTTTTGCTTGCTCAATATAGGAGGCAGGATCGGCTAAATTTTTCCCATAAAAAACAGGATTATTTTCTAGGTCTTTTAAACTGTCGGGATAAGAATCAACCATCCAATTAGGCAGCGTTTTTAAACAAGCTAAAACGGAAATACCTTCTTTTAAACAAGTCTCATAAATGGCATCATAGTTCCAGCTTCCACTTCTGGTAGGGCTATAGGTATAACTACCTTGTTTGTATTCTAATTTTTGCCAATCTAAATAATGTCTGAACCCACTAAAGTGTTTTACTGCATTTAATCTTTTGGAGTCAACAACAAATGGATCAATAAGCGGGTCTGAAAAATTCCATTCATATCCGTTTATTCCTAATAAATTGGACAAAGGAATTTTTCTCTTTAATATGGGAGTAGTTGCTGAAGGAGCTGTATAATATCCATAGCATTCCATTTCAGAGGGGAAATCTTTTTCAGCTACAATCATCAAATACATAATATTTCTAGCAGCAACGTCTAATTTTATAATATCAGGACGTTCAGGGTAGGGGCCAACCCAACGATCGTATTTTGATCCATCAAAAGATGCAATGGCTTTTCTGTTCCAGTTACTGTCAATGATATAAAGAATGAAGGGCTTGGTACTGATTCCATTCCAGTCATAAAAACGTATGCTATCTATTACCATCGATTCACCCTTTAGTAAAGGATAATAGGATTCGTGGTAGGGTATAATTTTATCATATTGTGCATCTACAGAATTAAAAAGGTCTCCATCGAATAATTGTTGTAAGCCTCTCTCCCCGTTGGTCAGTTGGTACCATCTATTGCCATCAATGGGTATTTTTTGTCTATTTTGTCCAAATGTTTCAGTGATTCCGATTAAAAAGAGCAGGGTAATAACCAATGATTTCATCCACATATTTCTATTCCAATTATAAATTCGGTCCATCATCAAGTATAAGTTATCAATTTCGCATGCAAAATAACCATGTTTATACATAGTAGAGCCAATTTGTGAAGCAGATGTTGCATCTTATGAGCTTCATTATATTTTTTTTGAATGGTAAAACCCACAATGCCAACTATGGTTATCTTCGTTAAAACGATAAATGCTTGAATATGCTACTTAATACCGCAATGCGTTCATTATTTCTTCTCATTTTCTTTGGATTTTTTTCAATAGCTCCCACTCCTTTAAATGCACAGAATCCCGCTTTGAATGGAAGTGCTGCTATTTTTCAGCAATTGCAAAAATTACAAGTATTAGGAAGCGTACTTTATATTGCTGCTCACCCAGATGATGAAAACAATAGTTTGCTTCCTTATTTAGCTAGAGAAAAAAAATATAGAACTGCTTATTTAAGTTTAACGAGGGGAGATGGTGGTCAAAACTTAATTGGACCCGAACAAGGTGTTGAGTTGGGTTTAATTAGAACACAGGAATTATTAGCAGCTAGACAAATAGATGGTGCTGAACAATATTTTACCAGTGCTTATGAATTTGGATTTAGTAAAACAGCCAATGAAACACTGCAGTATTGGGATAGAAAAAAAGTGTTAGCAGATATGGTTTGGGTAATTCGAAAATTTCAACCAGACATCATTATCAATCGATTTCCACCTGATGCTAGAGCAGGACATGGACACCATGCATCTTCTGCAGTTCTTTCAATAGAAGCTTTCTCAGCAGCTGCTGATCCTAGTCAATTTCCTGAACAATTAACCAAAGGGGTAGCTGTTTGGCAAGCTAAAAGGTTGGTATGGAACACATTTAATTTTGGAGGGGCAAATACTACTAGTGAAAATCAGCTGAAAATAGATGCAGGGGTTTTCAATCCTTTCCTAGGTCAAAGTTATGGTGAAGTGGGTGGTGAAGCAAGAAGCATGCATAAAAGTCAAGGAGAAGGAAGACCAAGAAGAAAAGGGCCAGTATATGAATATTTTACTACAATAGCTGGAGACACTGCAAGAACTGGCTTGATGGATGGAATTGCAACTGATTGGAATCGAATCCCCAATGCTGGCAAAGAAATATCCCAAGTGATTCAAAAAATTATTCAGCAATTTAATTTCTCAGAACCTGCTCAATCTGTTAATGATCTAGTTCAATTGTATCAAAAAATAAAAGGCCTCTCTTATAATGGAATTTGGAAAGATCAAAAACTCAATGAAATAGAGTCACTTATTGTTGCTTGTGCAGGAATAGTAGTAGAAGCTACAACTGAATCCGAATACGCAGTACCCGGTGAAAAGTTGGGGGTGCAATTTTTAGTTAACAAAAGAAGTGCGGCGCCGATTGGTTTAATCAAAATTCAACTCAATTCTTCCAATAGTGTTGCATACGATACCGTTATAAATAAACCACTTCAAAACAATACCAATTTCACACTTAATTATTCGGTTCCAGTTTCAATAGATCAGCCTGTTTCTCAACCATATTGGCTATCATCTCCAATGAAAGATATGGGTACATTTGATGTTACCGATCATACATTAATTGGAAGAGCTAATTCATTACCTCCTTATACAGCACAATTTATATTTAATATAAATGGTGTTGATTTAGCCATCAACATACCTGTTCAATACAAGTTTGTAGATTTGGTTAGAGGAGAAATTTTCCAACCCTTGAATGTGATTCCTCGAGTAGTGATTTCTTTAGACAAAAATGTATTGCTAACAAATATTCATTCGCCTAAAAAGAAAAATCTTTCAAGCCCATCCTTGTTATTACAATTTAAAACTAATTTTTCTTCCACTAATTTTCCGGTTACCATTAGCTTGAAGGAAGGAGAAAAATACCTTTACTCAAAAGACACTATCATGAGTTTTAATGCGGGTAGTGTATATCCTTATTTTATTGATTTAAGCGCAGCTATTGGAAAGCAAAATCCAACAAATATTAATGCTGAGTTAAAGTTTCAATTAGATGGGAAAAACTATGCTTATGATCAATTGCTCAAAACGATTAAGTACGATCATATTCCTTCTATTAATTATTTATACAAGGATCAAGCAAGAATAATTAATGAGCCTATTGTATCTATTCCAAAACGCATAGGATATATTGTTGGTGCGGGCGATAAAGTACCAGAAGCGCTTTTGCAATTAGGTCATACAGTAGAAATATTGCAAGAGTCAGATATTGTTGATGCTAAATTGGCGGTTTATGATGCAATTGTAGTTGGCATCAGGGCTTATAATATTCACGAATGGTTGACCAATAAGAATGAAGTGGTCAATCGATACATTCAACAAGGAGGTCATTTAATTGTACAATATTTAAAGAGCAATTTAGTTGGTAACAAAAGAGTTAAAGTAGGTCCTTATGATTTTGCAATGTCAAATATTCGGGTAACCGAAGAAAAAGCGCCTGTTCAACTATTGCAAGCCAATCATCCTTTCCTAAACTTCCCCAATAAATTGAGCGATAAAGACTTTGAAAACTGGGTACAAGAGAGAAGTACCTATCAAATGGAACCAGTTAAAACGCCTTATGAAGGAATACTGCAAATGAATGATACCAACGATAAACCTACCAATGGAAGTTTAGTAACAGCAAAATATGGCAAAGGTCATTTTACTTATGTGAGCTTAGTCTTGTTTAGGCAATTGCCTGCTGGGGTAACTGGCAGTTATAAGTTATTGGCTAATTTGGTATCATTGTCTCCCAATAAATAAGCTATGCAACCTAGGAGGAAGATCAGTTTTTTTATGCTCGTGATTATTGGCGTGGTCATTGGCTTATTTTTAAAAAATGTAAAAGCAGGCTTATTAATCGGATTAGCTTTGGGTTTATTAGGTGGCGGTTTGCTCAGTTCAAAATCAAAAAAATGAAAGAGAAAATACCTTTATTCAAATCTTGGAAAAGCTGGTACATTTTTGTATTGATTGTATTGTTGGCCCAAATACTTTTTTTTGATTGGTTTACAAATCTTTTTAAATGAGAACTGCAGACTGGGTCATTTTAATTCTTACCCTCACGGGGATTATAGCGTACGGCGTTTACAAGAGCCGAACCAGTAAAGACATGGAAGGGTATTTTTTGAGTAATCGGAATATGCCTTGGTATATTGTATTGCTGAGCATCATGGGTACACAGGCAAGTGCAATTACTTTTCTATCTGCACCCGGCCAAGCATTTACAGATGGAATGCGGTTTGTTCAATATTATTTTGGAATTCCCATTGCAATGGTGGTTTTATGCATCACGTTTGTTCCATTATTCAGTAAATTAAAAGTGATTACTGCTTATGAATATTTAGAACAAAGATTTGATTTAAAAACAAGGGTTTTCACGTCTTCTTTGTTTCTTTTATCTAGAGGACTTTCAACCGGTATTAGCATTTACGCACCTTCCATTATTTTATCTTCCTTAATGGGTTGGGATATTTTTTATACCAATATTGTTATGGGAGGTATGTTGATTGTTTATACTGTTTCAGGAGGTGCAAAAGCAGTTGCATATACGCAGCAATTACAGTTGATCATCATATTCATTGGGATGTTTATTGCTGGATACTTAATTGTTTCCAATTTACCTGAAAATGTAGGATTTAGCGAAGCATTAGCTGTTAGTGGTGCCGCTGGAAAAATGAATGTAATTACAACTGGTTTTACCGAAAACGGTTTTGATTGGAAGGATCGGTACAATTTAATTAGTGGCATTATAGGTGGCTTCTTTTTAGCACTTTCTTATTTTGGAACAGACCAGTCTCAAGTAGGTAGGTACCTCACTGCTAAATCGGAACAAGAAAGTAAAATTGGGTTGCTGATGAATGGATTGGTAAAAGTGCCCATGCAATTTTTTATTCTTTTATTGGGAGCTTTGTTATTTACTTTTTATCAGTTTAATCCTTCTCCAGTATTTTTTAATAAAGCTGCTGAAGATAAAGCACTGTTAACGCCTTACAAGGATTCTTTAATGAAAATAAAGGATCAGTTTGAATACCAACAAGCCACCCAACAAGCACATAGTAAGTTGTTTGTACTGCAGCCTACAGCAGCAATAAAAGACAGTGTTGCAAAGGGGGCGGCAAAATTAACTGCAATAAAAAATGATTATAAAGCTGTTATCAAAAAAGCAGTACCTGGTTCTGATACCAATGATACCAATTATATTTTCCTGCGCTTTGTAGTAGACTTTTTACCCAGTGGGTTGGTGGGATTATTGATTGCGATTATCTTCTTAGCAGCTTGGGGCTCAATAGCTGCAGCACTTAATTCCTTGGCTTCTTGTACAATGGTAGATTTTCATCAACGATTTTCTAAAAAAGAAAAATTAAGCGATTCAGTTGCGCAAGATTTGAAAGAATATCGTTTGTCTAAATGGTATACTTTTTATTGGGGTGTATTTTGCATTATTACTGCTCAGTTTGCTACAGGGATGGGCAGTTTAATTGAAGCAGTGAATGTGTTAGGATCTTTATTTTATGGGGTAATACTTGGAATATTTCTGGTTGCATTCTATATGAAAAAAATTGGTGGTACGGCAGTGTTTAGGGCTGCGGTAGTGGGGGAGTTATTAGTCATACTTTTATTCCTATTAGATAAGTATAATATTATAGGACTTGGATTTTTATGGTTGAATGTTGCTGGTGCATTAATTGTGGTTCTATTGAGTGCGGCTTTTTCTTTTTTCAAAAGATAATCGCTTATCTTCCTACTTAGATAAATCAACATCATGAAGTCTTCTTTCCATGTAGTACCATGGGCGCATACTGCCACCATGTACGAAGTAAATATTCGTCAATATACACCTGAGGGAACTTTTAATGCATTTGCAAAACACTTGCCTCGCTTAAAAGAAATGGGAATAAACTTGTTGTGGTTAATGCCCATTACGTCAATCAGCAAACTTAATAGACAAGGTAGCTTAGGTAGTTATTATGCTTGTAGTAGTTATACCGATATTAATCCAGAGTATGGCAATAAGGATGATTTTAAGCAGTTGGTTCAACAGGCACATGAGTTGGGGTTTAAAATAATCATTGATTGGGTTGCCAATCATACTGGTTGGGATCATCATTGGACGGTAGAGCATCCTGATTGGATGATGAAAGATGAAGCGGGAAATTTTACTGAGAAAAATGGATGGCACGATGTAATTGATTTGAATTTTGAAATTCCGGAAATGCGTCATGAGTTGATCAAAGCCATGCGCTATTGGGTGAATGAATTTGATATTGATGGATTTAGGTGCGATATGGCTCATTTAGTTCCACTTGATTTTTGGCAACAAGCAAGATTAAGTTGTGAACTCACTAAGCCATTGTTTTGGTTAGCAGAATGCGAAGTGCAAGACTATCATCAAGTTTTTGATGCTTCTTATTCTTGGTGGTGGATGCATGAAACGGGTAGACATGCAAAAGCACTTACCACTTTGCATGAAGTTAGAAATGTATTGCATGCTTATTCTCAATACCCTCGTGGGGCAATTAAATTATTTTTCACTGCTAATCATGACGAAAATAGCTGGAATGGTACTGAATACGAAAAGTATGGTGTAGCTGCATTAGCATGGGCGGTATTTGCATTTACTTGGCATGGAATGCCCATGGTGTATAGTGGACAAGAAAGTCCTAATAAAAAGCGGTTGAAGTTTTTTGACAAAGATTTGATTGAATGGAACAACCCTAACCAACTACATGGCTTTTATCAACAACTTACCCAATTACGCGCTAATAATCCTGCAATTTATAAAGGGGAATCTTTTATTCTTCCCTCAGATAAAGACAATGAATTGATGGCTTTTTTTAGGCGCAGCGGTCATCATATTGTATTGGTTTTATTAAATGTTTCTTCACATAACAGACTAAGGATTCATGTTCACCATGATTGGCTAAAAGGTGAATTCAGGAATATCTTTTCTGGATTAGCTTTTCATTTTAAGGAGAAAGAAGAATTTGAATTGCAAGCAGGGGAGTACTTGGTATATGAGAAAATATAAAAAACCTTGCAACGTTTAGTTGCAAGGTTTTTTATTAAAATTCCGTTTTTAATATCAATCTTCAGTAACCTGAAGTGGATAAGTATACCTTCCTTCAAATCCTGGATAGAATCCATCAATGCGGATGGTGCCAGATTTAATATTCGCTAAAGCAATTTTCAATTCATCTAGATTGATGATTTCTTTACCGTTTATTCCAGTAATTACAAATCCATCTTCCATTCTGCTCTTGCTTAATAAGCCAGTACCTACTTTTTTAACTACCACACCACCAGGTACATCATTGGCTGCTGCAACTTTTTTATCTAGGTTCACTAATTCACCTCCTAGTTTTTCGATGATGCTGCTGTTTCGAACGATATCGGTATTGCCCGCTTTATTTTTTAAAGTAATGGTTACAGTGCCCTCTTTACCTGCTCGCTTGTATTGTACCGTTACTTTGTCACCTGGTTTGTAACGGGCAACTTGCTCTTGTAATTCTGGTCCAGTTGCAATGGCAACTCCCTGTATTTTGGTGATAATATCTCCTTTCTTTAATCCTGCACTAGCAGCGGCACCACCTTCAGGAGTGTCTGTAATTAAAACACCTTCTCCTTCTTTATACGCAGTACCCAATTCTTTTTCTAATTCGCGTTTTGCTTCATCGGTTAAATTTTCTTTTGGATAACTAATACCAATGAATGCTCTTTGAACAGTTCCAAATTTTACAATATCAGTTACTATTTTCTTCACCATATTAACTGGGATTGCATAGGAATATCCAGCGTAAGAGCCAGTAGGAGAGGCAATGGCAGAATTGATTCCTACCAATTCTCCGTTGGTATTAATTAGGGCTCCACCACTGTTTCCAGGATTCACTGCTGCATCGGTTTGAATAAATGATTCCACCGGATTGGCACCCTGTCTTCCATTGATGTCAATGGAACGTGCTTTAGCACTGATGATACCAGCAGTAACTGTTACATCTAAGCTAAAAGGATATCCAATGGCCAACACCCATTGACCTAATTTAGCTTCATCGCTATTGCCATATACAATGTATGGGAATGCTTTGCCTTCAATTTTAATTACCGCCAAATCGCTGTTAGGATCTTGTCCTACTAAAGTTGCTTTGTAAGATTTTTTATTGGCAAGGGTAACATTAATTTCGTCTGCTCCGTCAATGACGTGGTTGTTGGTTACGATATAACCATCTTCGGTAATGATTACACCACTGCCGCTTGCACGTTGCTCTGGTTGAATCCTTGGACCACCTCCAAAAAAATCACCAAAGTCGTCTCCAAACATATCCGCAAATGGATTTCTTTGTTGACGTTGATTGCTGCTGATTTGTTTGGCTTTTGTTCTGGTTTTAATATGCACTACAGCAGGTGTTCCTGTTGTAGCCGCAGCTGTAAAATCAATTGAACCAACGGCAGCATTATTCGGATTTCCAAAAAATCCTGCATAATTAACAGGTAGTTTTCCCTGCTCTTGAACGCCTGCTTGCTGGTTCTCTACGAATTTACCGTAGCCCCACACACTGGCGAGGGCGGTAGTGGCGCTGATGCCCACAATCACTAAACCATTTTTCCAATTCATATGCTCAATTGTTTTTAAAGATGACTCAATTTACATGCCTTTTCTTTAGCAAATAAACAAAGCTGTTTAATTGACAGTTCTCCAACGGTACCATTTAACAAATGTTTTGGTAAAAATGTCATTTTGTAAGTCCATTTAAAAAATCCATGGTATCTACTCCATCTGCATAATCGGTTAATTGTGGCTGCTGAGCGGCTCCAAAAGCCACCAGCCCAGATCCCACAATACATTGAATAGACTCATCCTTTTTTAATTGGTTTAATAATTGATCTCGATCGGTATAAAACGAATAATGCAATTGACTTACCGGAGAAAAAGGAGAATTGTTTTCGGTAAGAATAACCGTATCGTTATTCATATAATATTTACCACCCATGATTAATAATGCCAAGTGGTAGTCAAAATTATGCTTGTATTTATGGTAGTCTATAAACTCAGGATATTTTTTTAATGCGGTTAACAATGGAATAAAATCATAGTCTTGAGGAACGTACACTTGGGTAACATTTCTGCAACCCAAACCAAAATATTGCAATACATCATCGGCCAATAAACTCAATGTTTCAGGGCTTTCTGTTCCGTCTAGAACAGCCACTGATGTTCTATTTCTTCTAATGATATTCGGGTATTTGCCAAAGTAGTAATCAAAATACCTACTCGAATTATTGCTTCCTGTAGCTATATAAGCGTCTAGCCCATTTAATCGATCAGCAAACGAAATCCAGTTTTGTACCCTTACATCCCATTCATACATTTTTTTGACCAAGTGTTTCATTAAAACCTCGTCTTTAGAAGAGAGTTTAACAACTGCATAGTGACCGGAAACTAACACACAAAGCAAATCGTGAAAGCCTACTAAGGGTATATTTCCTGCCATTACAATGCCTATTTGTAATGGATTGATTGGGGCTGCAGGAATATGGTATTGGGCCGCCCAATTTTCTAGAAGGGTCTTTTGCAGAAAATGTTGAGCAATATTGGATGTTGCCGACTCAATAAACTCAGGTACAAACCATTGATTTTGGTTATAAGCTCGCTCTTTCACGGCTAACCATTCCTGATCATTGCTATTGATATATTGGCCTAAACGGCATAATAATTCAATTCGTTCTTGTAAAATCATTTGTCAACCGTATTTTTGATACTGCAAATGTAATTTCACTAACTCAACAAACCCATTTTGTATGGCAATCAAAATAACAGAAGAATGTATTAATTGTGGCGCATGTGAGCCAGAATGTCCTAATAACGCTATTTATGAAGGTGGAGTAGAGTGGTCTATTGCCGATGGAACCACCATAAAAGGTAGTTTTCAATTGATGGATGGAACTACAGTTGAGGCAGATAAGCGTTTTGAGCCCATCAGCTTAGATACCTACTATATCACTCCTAATAAATGTACTGAGTGCCAGGGATTCCACGAAGAACCACAATGTGCGGCTGTTTGTCCGGTTGATTGCTGCGTTCCAGATGAATTGTACCAAGAAACAGTAGAAGAATTAATGGCTAAGAAAGCTAAAATGCATATTTAACAAGCTCAAACCAATACATGAAGCGTAAAGTAGCGTTGGTTACTGGTGGGCTGAGCGGGGAAGCCCAAATTAGTTACAAAAGTGCCATTACTGTTGGGAATAATATTGATCGTACCAAATATGATTGGTATAAAATTGATGTGAATGCTACCGGTTGGTGGTATGAAAATGCAGCAGGGGAGAAATTGTTGGTGAATCGAGACGATTTTTCAATTGTTGATAATGGCAATACCATTCATTTTGATGTGGCATTGATGTGCATTCATGGTACACCAGGAGAAGATGGAAAATTACAAGGATACTTCGATATGTTGGGTATCCCATATACAAGCTGTGATGCTGCTACTTCTGCTTTAACCATGAATAAACGCTACACCGTTGCTGTTGCTGCATTTGGAGGGATTCATGTGGCTAAATCGATGCATTTATTTAGTCATACTCCAGTGAGCCCTGATGCTATTTTAGCTCAGCTTCAATTGCCTTTATTTGTAAAACCAAATAATGGCGGGAGTAGTATTGGTATGAGTAAGGTTAATAAAGGGGAAGAATTAGCAACTGCTTTAGCAAAAGCTTTTAAAGAAGACCACCAAATATTAGTAGAAGAATTCATAAGCGGCAGAGAATTTACCATTGGTGTTTTTAAACAGGGAGATACCATCTCCGTTTTACCCATCACAGAAATAAGTACACAAAACGAATTCTTTGATTTTGAGGCAAAATACCAAGGGAAAAGCATTGAAACAACCCCAGCATTAATTGATGATACGATGAAACAACATCTATCTGATGCTGCTAAAAAAGTATATGAAATTTTTAATTGCAGGGGAGTAGTGAGAATAGATTTCATTTACGATACGCTTCAACAAAAACCTTTCATGTTAGAAGTAAATACAGTGCCAGGGCAAAGCGAAGCTTCTGTAATACCTCAGCAAGTAAGGGCAATGGGGATGTCTTTAACTGATTTTTATTCTGCTGTAATTGAACAAGCATTTCACTAATTTTATTATCCGAATCAGGTTATTCATTTTATTTAAATTTTTATAGTGTTCAAATTCATTACAGATAAGCCGCTTTGGGTAAATATTTTAACCGGCATAGGATTGATTCTTATGCTTATCTTATTGTTTTTTGGATCATTAGATTGGATCACTGGATATGGTAAGTTTGAAAAAGTACCCAATGTAGCAGGGCAGCATATTTTGGCGGCTCAAAAAATGTTGGAAGACAAAGGATTTGAAGTTGTCATTTTAGACTCTGTTTACATAGACACGATTGCTAAGCAAGCTGTCATTAAGCAAGCTCCTGAAGCAGATGCCGTGGTTAAAACCGGGAGAACAGTTTATCTTACATTAAATAGAACGATTCCTCCACAAGTTGAAATGCCTAATTTAACTGGGTTTTCTATCCGTAGTGCGGAAATGTATTTGCAAAGCCTAGGTCTTAAATTAGGGTTTGTTACCTACAAGCCAGACATCGCTAGGAATGCTGTTTTAGAGCAATTATTAAATGGGGTCCCCGTAAAGCCTGGTGAAAAAATAGCCATTGGAAGCGCCATTAATTTGGTATTGGGAAGTGGGGTTGGTGGTGATGAAACCGATGTTCCTGATTTAATTGGCCTTACTTTAGACCAAGCCAGAACAACATTGTCTTCCTTGAATATTAATATTGGATCAATCGTTGCCGCAGGAACTATTAAAGATTCTGCAGCTGCATTTGTTATTAAACAAAATCCACCCTTATTGAGTGATGTTCCCGGAGTAGATGGTACCCCGGCTAAAAATAAAATTCGACAAGGGCAAATTATGGACTTGTATATTAGTGAGCAAGCGCCAATAAAAGATACAACCAATCACAAACCATAAAATTGACTGAATATGCAAACTATTACGGTAGAGGAATTAAAAGCTAAATTGGCTGCCGGCGAAAATATCCACTTAGTAGATGTTAGAGAACCACATGAAAGAGCAGAATTCAATATTGGCGGATTGCATTTGCCTTTAGGCAATATCCAAACCATGCAGATTGATGAGTTGGAAGAAATGAAAAATGAACCAATTTATATTTATTGCAGAAGTGGCAATAGAAGTGGACAAGCCTGTTTAATTTTAGAAACTGCTGGTTTCAGTAATTTAATTAATGTATCGGGTGGTATGCTTGCATGGCAAGAGCGTATTAAAGATTAAAATAATTTAACATCAATTTACAAAGCCTCAACTTGGATTACCAAGTATTGGGGCTTTTTTTGTATTCAAATTAATTGCTATGTTTCGTTTTGGTGTTTTATTATTGTTGTTCGTTTTATTTCAATTAAAGGGATTTTCAACTGAAGTATCAGGTACCATCCGGTCTGCACTGAGTAACGAACCATTGCCCTTTTCATCGGTGTTAGTTAAAGGCACCACTAAGGGCGCTTCGGCGAATAATTTGGGTTTTTATTCTATTTCATTAGATCCAGGTACTTATACCTTGGTATTTCAATACATTGGCTACCAGTCTGTAGAACAAAAACTGACTATTGGCAAAACACCCCAAACACTAGATATTAAATTGGTTGCTAGAGATTATCAATTAAATGAAGTAATAGTGAAAACGGGAGGTGAAGATCCTGCTTATGCGATTATCAGAAATGCCATTGCCAAAAGATTAGAACATTCAAAAGAAATCAAAAACTACACTACAGAAGTATACATTAAAGGTCAATTACAGTTAAGGAATTATCCTAAATCTTTTTTAGGACAGAAAGTCGATTTTGAAGATGGTGATACAAGTAAACGAAAAATGTTGCTCTTATCGGAAACCATTGCAAAATATTCTGTAAGTGAACCTAATCAAAAAAAGATAGAAGTAATCTCTACTAAAGTGAGTGGTAGAAGTGATGGATTTGGATTTAGTCGTCCACAAATCATTTCCTTTTACGATAATAATATTTCATTAGGAAACGGACTCAATCCTCGGGGATTTATTTCGCCGATAGCAGAGAATGCCTTAAACTTTTATCGGTATAAATTTGAAGGAACTTTTTATGAATTTGGGAAAGAAATTAATCGAATTAAAGTAATACCTAAAAGAGCCTATGAGCCCTTGTTCACGGGGTATATCCATATCACAGAAAATGATTGGCATTTGCAAAGTATAGACTTGAAATTACTTCGTGAACAGCAAATGCAGTTGTTAGATACCTTAACGATTCAGCAACAATATATTCCTGTTGAAAAATATTGGGTAATTAAACAACAAGTCATTTATCCTAGTGGTAAGTTTTTCGGGTTTGATTTTTTTGGAAGCTTTTTACAGGTCTATGATCAATTCAATCTTAATCCCAACTTCAAACCTAAATACTTTAATAATACTATCCTCAAATTTTATGACAGTTCTAATAAAAAGTCAATGGCTTATTGGGACAGCATAAGGCCTTTGCCACTATTATTGGAAGAAGTGAAAGATTATCAAAAGAAAGATAGTTTAGAAAAAGTAAGAGAATCTCCTGCTTACTTAGACTCATTGGATAAGATTAGAAATAAGTTTACGCTAGGGAATCTATTACTCACAGGTAAATTTTTTAGTCAACGGAAAACGAAGACCAGTTTGAATATTGAGCCATTGATTAATACCATCAACTTTAACACGGTGGAAGGAGGAGTGATCAATTTGATGCCACAATGGAGAAAGCAAATGGAAGGAAGAAAATCTTTAAGTATCACTCCAGAATTGCGATATGGTTTTGCAAATAAACATTTTAATCCTTCCATAAGTGTTAATTATACTTTTGGGAAAAAATATATTCAATCATTCAGTTTTTCTGGTGGAAAGAAAGTTTTTCAATACAATAATGCTGCTCCTATTTCTGAGTTTATTAATAGTTATTATACTTTAATGAGCAAACAGAATTTCTTGAAATTATATGAAGCTGATTTTTTTAGATTGAATTACAATGCTGGTATTGGCAATGGGCTCAATTTCTCTGGATCCATACAATTTCAAAACAGAAGAGGGTTGGAAAATTTAGCAGATATTCCATTTTGGAAAAATATTCCCAATCGAAGTTTTAGTCCTAATCACCCTGCTGAATTTGGAACTCCTCCAATGCAAAATCACCAAGCATTTTTAGTGAGTGCGGGAATATCTTGGTTGCCTGGTGCTAAATATGTTGAGTACCCAGACCGTAAAGTAAATATTGGATCTGGTTATCCAACTTTCACTTTAACTGTTACTAAAGCATTTGCTGGGATTCTAGGCGCTGATGCAAACTATACAAAGTGGAGATTGAATATTTCTGACGATGTAGATCTTAAATTGGCAGGTGAATTAAAATATTCATTTACTGCAGGTGGATTTTTGCAAAAGAGCAAAACTTTTGAACCCGATCAAATTCATTTTTTAGGGAATCAGGTACTGTTTGCAGGTCCATTTACCAACTCCTTTCAATTAGCTCCTTATTATCGCTTTAGCAATACTGCATCTTTATATGGTACAGGTCATATTGAATATCATTTAAACGGGTTGCTAACCAATAAGATTCCTGGCTTTAAAAAGTTGAATTGGTTTTTGGTTACCGGTGCCAATAGCTTATTAATGGAATCTGGAAATTATTATGTTGAATATTTCGTTGGATTGGAAAATATTTTCAAAGTGATTAGGATAGATTATATCAGGTCCATTGAAAAAAGTGGCGCGGCCAATAGCGGTATCCGGTTGGCTTTACCATTTGGTAGATAGTTTGTAACTTTGCCATGAATTTTGGCTGCCCTGCAAGCAGCTCCATTATTAATCGGAACATAGCAATTGCTATGTCTAAAATTTATTTTATGGCAGTATTACATAATCGTGTCTCCAATCAGGAGCTGAAAGAGCGTTTAATGAAAGAAACGTTCAAAAGAACCACTATTAGTTTTTATCGATATTTTCCTGTTCAAAATCCACAAGAATTTCGGGATAGTTTATACAAGCAATTAAATGCTATTCAGGTATTTGGAAGAATCTATATTGCTAAAGAAGGGATCAATGCTCAAATAAGTGTTCCTGAACATTATATGGATCAGTTTAAGCAAATCATGCAATCCATTCCCGGATTAGAAAACTTGCGATTAAATATTGCAGTGGAAGATCCGATGGGATTAAATGATCCGTTGACTCAAGGAAAAAGTTTTTGGGTGCTTAAAATAAAAGTGCGAGAGAAAATTGTAGCAGATGGGATTGATGACCCTCATTTTTCTATGGAGAAAAAGGGTAAGTATTTGAATGCTGCTCAAATGAATGAAATGCTCAACGACCCCAATACCATCGTGATTGATATGCGCAATCACTATGAATATGAAGTAGGTCATTTTGCCAATGCATTGGAAATTCCTTCAGATACTTTTAGAGAACAATTACCAATGGCAGTTGAAATGTTACATGGGAAAGAAGATAAGAATGTAGTGATGTACTGTACAGGTGGTATACGTTGTGAAAAAGCCAGCGCATATATTTTGCACAAAGGATTTGAAAATGTATACCATTTAGAAGGGGGAATTATTCATTATGCCAATGAAATTAAAAGACAAGCATTGCCCCCTAAGTTTATTGGTAAGAATTTTGTTTTTGATGATCGTTTAGGAGAGCGCATTACACCTGATATCATTGCTCATTGTCATCAGTGTGGGGAAGTTTGTGATACACATACCAATTGTAAGAATGATGGTTGTCATTTATTATTTATTCAATGCAATACTTGTGCAGAAAAGTTCGAAGGTTGTTGCAGCACGGAATGTAAAGACACCATTCATATGCCTGCAGAGCGTCAAGCTCAAATTAGAAAAGGAATTGATAAAGGACAAAACATTTTCAATAAAAGCAGTGCCAGAATTCGACCTAGACTAGATGAAATCATTCAAGCTAAAAAAGAAGCAGGAAAACCAATTTAGCCTTACTTTTTAATTAATTGATTCAATGCTTGATTGATTGCTTCTACTGTTTCTGTTTCAGTAAGATCAACTGGAACAAATTGTTCTCCAATCACTTTTTCATAGAGTTCAATATATCTTTTGCTAATGGTATTGATCCATTCGTCTGTCATGGCGGGTACTGTTTGCCCTTCTTTGCCCATGAAATTATTGGCAATTAACCATTCTCTTACAAACTCTTTACTTAATTGTTTTTGTCTTTCACCTGTTGCTTGGCGTTCTTCAAAATGATCTGCGTAAAAATACCTTGACGAATCAGGGGTATGTATTTCATCCATCAAATAAATAGTATCGCCCAACTTGCCAAATTCATATTTGGTATCAGCTAAAATCAATCCTCTTTTGGATGCAATTAATTTCCCCCTCTCAAATAAGGCCAATGCATATTTTTCTAGGATGGTCCATTCTTCGGCAGATGCCAATCCACCTTTAATAATTTCTTCTTTAGAAATATCTTCATCGTGTCCTTCCGCTGCTTTTGTGGAAGGCGTAATTAAGGGTGTAGGGAAGAAATCGTTTTCTTTTAAACCTTCTGGCATGGTAACACCACAAATGGTTCTTTTCCCTGATTGATAAGTTCGCCATGCATGTCCTACTAAATTTCCCCTTACAACCATTTCAATTTTAAAGGGTTCGCATTTTTGACCGATGGATACATTCGGAGCCGGGCAGTTGAATAACCAATTGGGGCAAATATCAGCTGTTTGTGCTAGCATGTAGGCAGCTATTTGGTTTAGAACCTGTCCTTTATAAGGGATGGTTCTTGGTAAAATCACATCAAATGCAGATATACGATCACTTGCAATCATCACGAGTAAATCGCTTCCAATGGAGTAAACATCTCTTACTTTTCCTTTATAAAAACCAGTCTGTTGGGGGAAGTTGTATGGTGCCATTCGCCAAAATTAATTACAGCAATGTCTAAAACATCCTATACTACTTAAATTTTGTCCACAAATAGCTGAATTCTTGTATAAATTAAATTTTTACGTGAACTTAACATATCCTATTTTGCTTAACAATTCAAACAAAAATTGCCAATATGAGAAGACTATTAACCCATTTCGGTTTGTCTGTCATTGCGCTTTTATTGAGTTTATCAGTAATGGCTCAACAAACAACAACCGTTTCAGGCAGTGTAAAGAACGGAAAAACGAAGGAATTGCTTTCTGCTGTTTCCATTTCTGTTAAAGGCGGAACTGCAGGTACTTACACAGATGACAAAGGAAATTTCAAGTTCTCCACAGTACAAAAACTTCCTTTTACCCTCGTGATTTCATCGGTTGGATATGCTGCAAAAGAAGTAGCTATCAAAGAAAATAACCAAGATGTTGTAGTTGAATTAGAGACTGCATTTACATTAGGTGACGAAATCGTAGTTTCTGCTTCTAGGGTTCCAGAAAGAATTTTGGAATCTCCTGTTTCAATTGAAAGAATCAGTACTGCTGCAATTCGTAATTCACCATCAGCCAACTATTATGATATGATTGCCAACCTTAAAGGAGTTGACGTTGTATCTGCTAGTTTAACTTTTACCAGTGTTGGTACTCGTGGATTTAACAGCAGTGGTAATACTCGTTTAAACCAGATTGTAGATGGTATGGATAACCAAGCTCCTGGTCTTAACTTTTCAGTTGGTAACGTGATTGGTTTAACTGAATTAGATGTAGATAATATTGAATTACTGCAAGGTGCTTCTTCTGCATTGTATGGTCCAGGTGGTACCAATGGTACATTATTAATTAACAGTAAGAATCCATTTAAATACCAAGGTTTGAGTTTCCAAATCAAAACCGGTATTAACCATGTGGATGGTTCTCAGCGCCCAAGATCTCCTTATTATGATTGGAGTGTTCGTTATGCTAAGAAAATCAATGATAAGTGGGCTTACAAAATGAATTTACAATTTGTACAAGCGCAAGACTGGTTGGCCAATAATAGTGGTAACTATTTGAGATCACCCCTTTCTGCAAGCCCTAACGGAAATGTTGTTCCAGGAACTAGATTAACCGATCCAAACTATGATGGGGTGAATCTTTACGGTGACGAAACCAATGCAGATTTGCGTAGTGCATTTGCAGGTGTTATTGCTGGTAATCCTTTCTTGGCATTACTTCCAGCTGGTACTTTCCCAGGTATTACTACACCAACTCCTATACCATCTTCTGCAGTTTTAGGAACATTTGCCAATTCTCCATTGTTTGTTTCAAGAACTGGTTACAATGAAAACCAAGTAGTAGATCCAACAACATTGAACGTTAAATTAAGTGGTGCTTTGCATTACAAAATTACCGACAAGATTGAAGCAATTGCTGCTGCTTATTGGGGTATGGGTAATACAGTATACACCGGTAGTGATCGTTACTCTTTGAAAGACTTAAAAATGGGTCAATACAAATTGGAATTGAGAGCGAAAAACTGGTATGTACGTGCATTTACTACTCGTGAAAATTCTGGTGGATCTTTTAACTCAACCATTGCTACTCGTTTATTCAACGAAGCTTGGAAACCTAGTGCAACTGCATGGTTCCCTCAGTTTGTTGGTGCAACAGTGGGTGGTGCAACAAGTGGTGCGGTTGGTACTTATATAGGGGCTTTAGCTGCTGGGTATGCTGCAGGCTTAGGTGCTGGTTTAGCTCCAACTGCTGCTTTGGCTGCTGCTCAAGCTGCTGCTCCAGGAGTTGTTGCTGCAAACAGAATCAACATATTAAATGGTGCTAGAAATGTAGCTGATGCAGGAAGACCAACTGGTTTTATTGGTAACAATCCATTGTTCCAACAAATTGCTGGTACGCCAATTTCTCAAGGTGGTGGTTTATTTGTAGACAGAACAACTTTGAAGAGTTTAGAAGCGCAATACAATCTTTCTGATGATTTAGGTTTATCTGAAAAAGGTACCGACTTAATGATTGGTGGAAATATTCGTCAATATGGTTTAAATTCTCAGGGTACTTTATTTGCTGATACTGCAGGTAATATCAATATCACTGAAACAGGTGCTTATTTACAGATTTCTCAGAAAATGTTCGGAG
>CALRUG020000051.1:0-19544 GCA_943371295.1 Synechococcus sp. UW140
GTAATAGACTATATCACTAAGCCCCTTTCTTTTGATTTTGTCAAGTCTTTTTTTGAAGAGTTAAAATCTGCTTAGTATAATTATCTGTTATATCCCATATTCATCAGTTTCCTTATCTTTAAACATCATACTGAAAAACAAAGCTGTAAGTAATACCATATGCGAATACTGATTGCTGATGATCATGGTCTAATTAGGGAAGGATTAAAGAAAATTCTGCTTGAATCGCTTCCTTATGCCGAAATACATGATGTGTCGGACTCTGCTGAGTTATTTAAGAAATCAATCAAAGAAAAATGGGATATCATTATTTCGGATATCAGTATGCCTGGGTTTTCCGGAATTGAAATTTTAAAGCAGATTAAGACGCATGTGCCGAATACACCCGTATTAATGTTGAGTATGCATTCTCCTGAACAATATGCTGTTAGGGCAATTAAAGCGGGCGCATCTGGTTATTTAACAAAAGAAAGTGCGCCTTATGAGTTGGTAACCGCAGTGCAGCAAATTCTTAGTGGAAGAAAATACATAACCAATAGAGTCGCTGAGGTTTTAGCAAGTTCTTTAGAAACGGATACGAGTAAACTGCCTCATGAAAATTTATCTGATAGGGAGTTTGAAGTATTAAAAAAATTGGTAGAAGGTAAGTCTGTTTCAGAAATCAGTGAAATGCTTTCTTTGAATATTAATACAATTAGTACGTATCGTGCTAGAATCTTAGATAAAATGGGTTTAAAGAGCAATGCTGATCTAATCCGTTATGCTATTGAGCATAAAATCACTGAATTGTAGTATTACCACTACAAGCTGTCGTATAATTCCACATCTTAATTGTTATTGGCAACTACAAATGATTTTAATCAGTTGAGTTAATTTTACTATTTGAAACACTTTCGTGTTTATTTTAAAATTCAATTTCCTGAAAAACCAGTTGTAGTGTCAGAACTACAAAAGCTTTGTAGGCTTGCCCTACAAAGCTTTCTTTTTTTGCTGATTAAATTTGGATAAGCACAAATTATATGAATTCAGCAGGTTTAAATATATTAATCATTGAAGATGCAGACATAATAGTGAATCAATTGCATATTCTATTATCCGATAAAAATTCAAGACTTCAAATTCGATCAGCAAACAGTGCCGAAATTGGATTGGAATTGGTTCAAGATATATTTCCTGATGTGTTTATTTTGGATATCCAATTGCCTGGAATTAGTGGCATAGATTTATTGAATAAAATTAAAGAGGACTTCCCTTTGGCTAGGCCTTTAATCATTTTTCTTACAAATATGCCACATGCTATTTATAAGCATGAATGCTTAAATAAAGGCGCCCATTTTTTTCTTGATAAGTCAAGAGACTTTTTAGTGCTACCAGAAATTCTTGATTCCTATTTTTTTAGAGATGATATAAGTAAGATGAAGTGTAATCCCCCAAACTCCAGTTTATGCAATTCCCCTTTGTAATAGATAAAGATTTGAAGAATATGAGTTCAATATCAGAAGATATTTTATTGTCTACTGATTTGGAAGGTAATATTATGTTCTGTAACGACCGTTTTATTAAGATGTATCAGTTGAAAGGAACCAAAGTAAAAGGGTTGTCTATCCATTCAATTTTGAATACCCAAGATGCTAGCTTATTCAATAATGCCTTGATTAAATGTTCTAAAAATAAGCAACATTCCGAGAAGCTTGAACTCAAAAAGCCCGGTAATCATGGAGGAGCTGATTACTATGAATGTTTTATGCAAGGTGTTTGTAATAGTAAAAATGCTGTGGTAGGAGTGGTTATCAAAGACCATTTATCTAGCTATACACTTGATCAAGTCTCCAATAAAGAAATAGATTTTAAGAAAGAATGTTTTTCAGTGTTAGCGAATCAGTTACCAGATTTGATGTGGGTAACTGATGTACACCATCAGTTAATCTATGCAAATGCTGCTTGGCTAAAATATAGAGGTGTTTCTTTAGAGGATGAAATGGGAAATGGTTGGCAGCAGTCAATACATCCCGAAGATAGGGAGCAGGTATTGCAAGAAAGAAGGGAGGCATTCGTGGTGCAACAACCTTATGCAATCACTTTTCGATTTAAACGGAATGATGGTTGTTATAGGTGGATGAATATGAAAGGAAATCCAGTTTACAGTGAAACA
Organism: Synechococcus sp. UW140; assembly: GCA_943371295.1. Taxonomy (GTDB): domain Bacteria; phylum Bacteroidota; class Bacteroidia; order Chitinophagales; family Chitinophagaceae; genus Sediminibacterium. The sequence continues at coordinate 2,153 of CALRUG020000051.1, forward strand.
GGTGTTTTTAAAGGGTATGCTGGCACTGCTTTAGATATTACTCCAGTAAAAGAAGCTCAAATTCAAATTAGAAGGCAACAAGAATTGATGGAGAGTACCAAAATTGAATTTGGGAAGTTTACCAAGATTGCACAAAAAATTGGAAGCATCATTATCATGTGCAATAGCGAAAACAGAATCACTTGGGTAAATGATGCATTTGTAAAAACAACTGGATATACATTAAAAGAGGTTTCTGGTAAAACCCCAGGTAGTTTCTTAAAAGGAGCAGAAACAAGTAAAGAAACCCTTGACAGAATCAGAAAAGTAATTGAATTGGGAAAAGGAATAAGAACAGAGATATTGTATTATACCAAATCAGGTGCAAGAATATGGCTCGATTTAATGATTGAAACCCTTTTTGATAAAGAGGGTGTGGTGACTGGCTATATTACCATTCAAAAAGATATTACACTCAAGAAAATATCTGAAAAGGAAGTCTTAGAACAAATGAGCCACCTTAAAAAGATTTCATTTATTACTTCCCATGAGTTGAGACATGAGTTTTCTAAAATTTTGCAATTACTCCAAACAGCAAAGTTTCAAGACCACAATGTAACCACCTATGCACAAATATTTTCGGATATAGAACACTCTGCCAATTTAATGAATGATGCTATTTTTAAATTGAATGATCAAATTAATTTTGCATCATCTAATAGTATTTCTTTAAATAAATATTTATTAAATCAAGCAATTGAAGAGATTTGTTTAGTAGATGATGATCATTTAGTGAATAAATTAAATGAGCTCATCATTCGTAATGTTATGCCGAGTATGCCGGTACATACATTTGATCATGTAGATACTGCTTTGGATTATATACGAGAAAATCCGAATACTAAAAGAAAAATATTTCTTGACCTGAATTTTTCTGGAAGGTCTGGTTGGGATTTTTTACATGAGTATGAAAAGTTAGGCCAACCATGGCCAGTAGTGATTCTTACTTCTTCTATTGATCATGTTGATTATGAAAGGTCAAAGAAGTTTTTAAATGTGACACATTTTATTACAAAGCCACTCACTATTGAACAATTTGAGCGATTGAGTGAAATGGAAAATGTATTGGTTCATTAATTAATTGGACGAGAATTTTGCCAGCCTATTAATACCACACCAAAAACAACCAGTATTGTTCCAAAGATTTGCTCCATCAAAATAGGTTCATTCAAAAAAATAGATGCTTGTATAATGGTTGAAACAGGTCCAATACTAGTAATGATGGATGCATTATTGCTGCCAATTTTCTTCATTCCACTACTCATCATAAAAGAGGGAATAACGGTTGCTATTATTGCCAAAGCAATGCCATACCACCAAAGTTGGGAAGACATATTCACTTGTTTCCATTGAGCTTGAACAATAAAATGGATAAAAACTCCAGCTGTTGCAGCAAGCATGGCATATGCAGTATACCTGGTAGCACCAGCTTTTACTACCATTTTACCTGTTCCCACTAAGTAAAAAGAATAAGTTACCGCGCATAAAAAAACCATGAATGAACCAAAATAGAATTGTTCATTGTGTTGAATGCTACTCAATTCTGAATAATAAGCAAATCCAATTCCAGCATAAGTGATTGCCAAAGCAAATAATTGAATTTTAGTTATTCGGGTTTTAAAAATCCAAGTATTCAATAACACAGCAAAAGTGGGGTATAGAAATAAAATCAAGCGCTCTAATCCCGCAGAAATATATTGTAAACCAATAAAATCGAATAAACTGCTTAAATAGTATCCCAATACACCTAATGAAACAATCCAGATCCAATCTTTTTTACTAAGCAATTTGGCCGATTCTTTCTTTCCCGATAACCATGCAGCAACTAAATAGAATGGCAAAGACAATAGCATGCGCAAGCTCAATAGCGTTAATGCATCTACACTTGTATTACGAAAGGCTAATTTTACCCAAATTGCTTTGGTAGAAAATAAAATAGCCCCACCAATGCTTAATAAAAAGCCGGTTAAAAACAAGGATGAGTGTTTGGACTCATTCATGCTTAAACACTCACATTAAAGTCTCTGAGCGCGTCGTTTAAACTGGTTTTTAAATCGGTGCTTGGTTTTCTTTGTCCAATAATTAAAGCACAACTTACTTGGTACTCACCTGCATTGAATTTTTTGGTATAGTTGCCAGGTATTACTACACTTCTTGCTGGAACTCGTCCTTTCATTTCAATTGGTGTTGACCCGCTCACATTAATAATTTTGGTGGATTGAGTTAAAACAACATTTGCTCCCAATACTGCTTCTTTTTCTACAATTACTCCTTCAACAACAATACAACGGCTACCAATAAAACAACCATCTTCAATAATAACAGGACTTGCTTGTAAAGGCTCTAAAACGCCACCTATGCCAACACCTCCACTTAAGTGTACGTTTTTACCTATTTGAGCACAACTTCCCACCGTTGCCCAAGTGTCTACCATAGTACCTTCGTCTACATAAGCACCAATATTTACATAGCTAGGCATTAAGACAACATTTTTTGCAATATATGCACCGTACCTAGCGGTAGCTGGAGGAACTGCTCTTACGCCTAATTCTTTATAATTGGTTTTCAAAAGCATTTTATCGTAGAATTCAAATGGGGGCATTTCCCATGTTTGCATTTGTTGAATTCCGAAGTACATTAAGATGGCTTTTTTTACCCATTCATTCACTACCCATCCATTTTCTTCAGGGCTTGCCACTCTCAGTTCTCCTTTATCTACCGCCTCAATTACTTGTTTAACTGCATTACTATAGGTTGATTCTTTTAATAATTCTCGATTATTCCAAGCTGCTAGTACTAATTCTTGTGGCATATTTAAAATTTTAGCAAAAGTACAATATTTACCTTTTTTAATTGAATGAGAATGATTTGTTGCATATCCTTAGTTTTGTTGAATGCAAAAAGTGCTAATAATTCAAACAGCTTTTATTGGGGATGTGGTTTTAGCAAGCGCTTTGTTAGAATCATTGCACGAGGCATTTCCTTCTGCTGATTTGGATATCTTAGTTCGAAAAGGGAATGAGTCTTTATTTAAGGGACACCCATTTGTACATAAAACATTGGTTTGGGATAAGCAAAAAGCCAAGTATCAACATCTTTGGCAAATACTAACCCATATTAGAGCAACGCATTATGATGCGGTAATCAATTTGCAAAGGTACGCAGCTACTGGTTTTTTAACCATATTCTCTGGTGCAAAAGAAAAGATTGGATTCGATAAAAATCCATTCAGTACATTCTTTACTAAAGTGATTCAACATCAAATGGGCACTAGTTCAGGACTGCATGAAGTTGAACGAAATCAATTGTTGTTGCATTGGCCTAACACAAAGCTCTGCATGCCTAAGTTGTATCCAACCGAATCGGATTTCCAATTTGTTGAACCCTTTAAAAAGGGGAAATACATCTGTATTGCACCTTCTTCTGTATGGATGACCAAACAATTTCCTCCTGAAAAATGGGTGGCTTTTTTACAACAGTTACCCGCGGAAATCACTGTTTACGCCATGGGGGGACCAGGGGATTATGATTTGTGTCAAAGTATTCTAGACAATGGAAACCATCCACAATCTGTGAATTTAGCGGGCAAATGTAATTTTTTACAATCTGCGGCATTAATGAAAGACGCCATCATGAATTATGTGAATGATTCGGCACCTATGCACTTTTGTTCATCTGTAAATGCCCCTGTAACTGCTATTTACTGTTCAACCATACCCGAATTTGGTTATGGTCCATTGAGTACAAAAAGTTTCGTTGTGCAAATCAATAAAAACCTTGCTTGTAGGCCTTGTGGCTTGCATGGAAAGAAGCAATGTCCTGAACTACATTTTGACTGTGGCTACAAGATTGAAATTGCCCAATTAATGCGTTGCCTGCCCGCTACATAATAAACAATCTTACATTTGCAGCAATGACCATTCAGTTCAGCAATAAGGAAGAGGCAATATTTAAACAAATAGGGGCAGTAGCAGATAAAATGAATTTGCCCTGCTTTTTAATTGGTGGCTTTGTTAGAGATAAGATTATTGGTCGCAATACAAAAGATGCCGATATCGTTTGTTTAGGAGATGGAATTGCCTTGGCACATGCTTTTGCAAATGAATTGTCTCCCAAACCAGTTGTTGCTTATTTCAAAAATTTCGGAACTGCTCAAATTAAATTGGACGAATTTGAAATTGAGTTTGTAGGGGCAAGAAAAGAGAGTTACCAACAAGAGAGCAGAAAGCCGCAGGTTGAACAAGGAACATTGTCCGATGACCAAAACAGAAGAGATTTTACCATCAATGCCTTGGCCATTGGGTTAAATCAAGCTCAGTTTGGAGCGCTACTAGATCCATTTGATGGAATTAAAGCCATCGCCGATAAAAGAATTCAAACTCCATTAGAACCTGTACAAACTTTTAGTGACGATCCTTTGCGGATGTTGAGGGCTATACGTTTTGCAGCTCAATTGAATTTTAGCATAGAAGAAAATACCTTCAAAGCAATTGGGGAGAATGTGCACCGAATGAAAATTGTGAGTCAGGAAAGAATTACAGATGAACTCAACAAAATAATGATGTGTTCAAGGCCTTCGATTGGATGGGATTTGTTGTATCAATCTGGTTTACTAAAGACGATCTTCCCACAAATGGTAGACTTGCATGGGGCAGTTTATATTGATGGAAAGGGGCATAAAGATAATTTTTACCATACCCTCCAAGTATTAGACAATATAGTTCCCCATACCCAAAACCTTTGGTTAAGATGGGCTGCATTATTGCATGATATTGGCAAGCCTGCCACCAAAAAATTTGAAGAAGGCCATGGATGGACTTTTCATGGACATGAGGTAGTGGGAGCTAGAATGGTTCCAAAAATATTTTCTAAATTGAAATTGCCCTTGCATGAACCAATGAAATATGTGCAAAAGTTGGTGCTATTGCATTTGAGGCCAATCAGTTTAACCAAAGAAAATATTACGGATAGTGCGGTAAGAAGACTTTTGTTTGATGCAGGAGAAGATATTGACGATTTAATGACTTTATGTGCTGCTGATATTACCAGCAAGAATAAGTATAAAGTAAACCGCTATCTGCAGAATTTCGAAATGGTGAAGGAGCGGATGCAAGCGGTTGAAACCCAAGACCAACTTAGGAACTGGCAGCCTCCAATTAGTGGGGAACTCATCATGGAAGTATTTGGGCTAACCCCGGGTAGAAACGTAGGGTTGATTAAGGACGCTATAAGAGAAGCCATATTGGATGGGATTATTCCGAACCAATATGAATTGGCTTATCAATATATGTTAGAAAAAGGGGCAGAATTGAATTTAAAACCCGTTAAATAATCGCTATTTTGCAGCCCAATCATTAAATCTTGGCGGGATGGCTGTTTTAAAATTTAGAATTTATTTAGAGGAAGACGATGCAGTTTATCGTGATATCGTTATTAAGCATAACCAATCCTTTTTGGATTTGCATTTTGCAATTTTAAAATCTTTTGAATTCGATTCGAAGCACCAAGCCACTTTTTTTAGAAGCAATGATAATTGGTTGCGCGGAAGAGAAATCAGTTATGAGAAATACGATAAGTCTTATCGAGTTGATCCATTGTTAATGGCCGATACCACCATTGGTTCAGAAATACAAGACGTGAATCAAAAATTTATTTATGAATATGATTTTGCCAAAGGGTGGGTGTTTTTAGTGGCATTGATTAGCGTAAATAAAGAATCCAATCCTAAATTAACTTATCCAGCTGTTTCAAGAGTGGAAGGGATAGGCCCTCAACAATATGGTACCAAAAGTTTACTAGGAGATAAGTTTGCAGACATAGAAGAGAAATACGATTTAAATGAAGCAACAGAAGGATTTGGAGAGGAAGGGGAAGAAGCACCTAGTGAAGCAGATGGGGATGATGATGGCATAGGTGGCGAAGAACAAAGAGACGATTTTGAAGATTAATCCTACCATTTATATTCTTGCAGGCCCAACAGCAGTGGGCAAAACGGCGGTTTCTGTTGCTTTAGCAAAAGCACTGGATACAGAAATTATATCTGCAGATTCAAGACAATGTTTTGAGGAATTATCTATTGGTGTTGCTAGGCCAAGCCAAGAAGAATTAATGGCTGTTCCCCATCATTTTATTGCAGATCATTCTGTTCAAACAGAAATTAATGCGGGTTATTTTGAAAAATTAGCTTTAGAAAAAGCAGATGTAGTTTTTTCAAAAAAAGACCAGTTGGTAATGGTAGGTGGAACTGGATTATACATTCGAGCATTTTGTGAAGGGATTGACCCAATGCCTGTAATTGACCCAGCTATTCGATCCGAAATTATTGCCAATTATGCGTCAAAGGGTTTGATATGGCTGCAATCGGAATTGAAGCACCGAGACCCTGCATTTTGGGAAACAGCTGAACAATCGAATCCACAAAGATTGATGCGTGCATTGGAAGTGTTGAATGCAACCGGACAATCCATTCTTTTTTTTAGAACGGCACAAAAAAAACAGCGACCATTTAATATAATCAAGATTGGCTTAGAAATGGCTATGGAGCAATTAACGCAGCGAATCAATGCACGAGTAGACCAGATGGTATTGGATGGATTGTTTGAAGAAGTTCAATCAGTTATTCAATATAGAGCAAAGCCAGCTTTGCAAACGGTTGGATACAAAGAGGTATTTGATTATTTAGATGGAAATATTTCAAAAGAAGAAGCCATACAGCAAATTAAATTCCATACCAGACAATATGCGAAACGGCAGATGACTTGGTTTAAAAAAGACCCGGAATTCCAATGGATCAATATGGCTGAATATTCAATAGATGAAGCCCTGCAAAAAATATTGAAGTAGCCATTTTTCTTAATAAATATTTACTTCTCTCTCTAATTGAATGCCAAAATGGGTTTGCACTTTTTCAATGATTTGAGCACTCAAATGATAAATTTCAGCACCAGTTGCATTCCCATAATTGACTAATACTAGTGGTTGGAGCGGATAGCATCCAGCATCTCCGGCTCTAAATCCTTTCCATCCAGTTTGTTCTATTAACCAAGCCGCGGGTACTTTGGTATATGCCTGATTGGGTATAGCAAAGCCAGGAATATCTTGATTTATTTTTTTTATTTCTTCAAACAATACATTTGGAATAATGGGGTTCTTAAAAAAACTTCCAGCATTCCCAATTTTTGCAGGGTCAGGTAATTTACGTTGTCTGATGCGTATTACCGCTTCGGCAATGGCTTGTATATTGGGCTCTTGCACATTCATATTGATTAATTCCTGTTCAATATTGCCATAGCTGGTATTATAGATGGGCTTTTTTCTCAATTTGAAAACTACAGAAAGAATAATAAATTGATTGCGTAATTGATGTTTAAATACACTTTCTCTGTATCCAAATTCACAAGCTTTATTATCAAAACGAACTATATTCCCATCGCTTATTTGCAGTGCTTCCAAAGAATCAAATACATCTTTTATTTCTACACCATACGCGCCTATATTTTGCATGGGTGATGCACCCACATTACCCGGAATCAAACTCATATTCTCAATTCCCTGGTACTGATTATTCACACAATAGGTAACAAATTGGTGCCAGTTTTCACCAGCCATTGCTTTTACATAATAATAGTCGTTGTCTTCTTTGATGAGCGATATACCTTTCAATGAATTTTGTATAACTAACCCATCATAGTCTTTTGTGAAAAGTAAATTACTGCCGCCACCCAAAATAAGTAGTTGGTTTTTCTTGATTCTATTCCATTCAATAATTTCCTGCATTTCATTGAATGAAGTAATACTGCAAAAGTTTTTAGCTAATACCTGTATGCCAAAACTATTTAATGGTTGGAGGGAAATATTTTTTTGTATATGAATCATTAATAAATAGGGTCTGCATTAGGAATAATATGAACGGATCGATATCTTTTATTGGTTTGAATAATCACCATTTGTTGGTGAATGGCAATTTTGCAATTGTTTACCGTATTACTGTTTTTGGGTAATTTCAATAAAATTTCCCAAATATATTGGTTCCTTATTCTGTCTACAATGGGTTGTGATGGTCCATTTAAATAAGCCCCAAACTGTTTGGTTAATCCTTGTTGCATAATATTGGCCGCTTCTTCTGCAACATGCTTGTCTTTGTGTTTAAAGATGACCTGAATTAATCTAGTGAATGGTGGGTATTGAAATTGTTGTCTATTCTCAATTTCAAATTGATACAATGCTCGATAATCATGTTGTTGAACAAATTGCAAAACAGGGTGCTTAAGATTCGATACTTGAACCATTACTTTTCCTAAACCGTCTTTTCTTCCAGCCCTACCACTTACTTGCTCCATTAATTGGTATGCTCGTTCGTTCACCCTAAAATCGGTAAAGTTTAAAATGCCATCGGCGTCTATAATCCCCACTAAACTTACTTTTTCAAAATCCAAACCCTTTACCACCATTTGAGTACCTACTAAAATATCTATACGATGTTGCTCAAAAATTTTAATTAGGTTGTCGTGGTCGTGCTTCCCTTTTACACTGTCGTAATCCATTCTTGCAATTACTGCTTGAGGGAAAGCTTCAGCTACCAATTCTTCTATTTTTTCTGTACCAAAATTCTTTTGGATAAAATGATGGTTGCCACAAGCTAAGCAGGTTTGTAAAACAGGGTAGGTAGAGCCGCAATAATGGCAAGATAATTTCTGCTTCCCTTTATGAAAAGTAAGTGTTACGTCGCAGTGATTGCAATGGGGAATCCATCCGCAAGTATTGCATATCATATAGGGAGCATAGCCTCTTCTATTTTGAAATAGAATGATTTGTTTTTTTGCTTCTAAGGTTTCCCCAATACCCTTTAACAATGCAGGGGATAGGGGATTTTCACTTCGTTGTTTTGTAGGAATTTGTTTTAGGTCAATTAACTCAATTGCAGGCATGGCAACATCTCCATATCTTTCTAATAATTCTACTAAACCGTATTTGTTTTGTTGAACATTAAAATAGGTTTCAATAGAAGGAGTTGCAGAGCCTAATAATACGCGTGCATTAAACAATGAGGCATAGTATATGGCAGCGTCTCTGCTATGATAGCGTGGTGCAGGTTCTTGCTGTTTATAAGAAGCATCGTGTTCCTCATCACATATGATTAAACCGAGATTGTTAAAAGGCAAGAACAGCGCCGATCTTGCACCTAATACTACTTTGGTTTCACCTGAATTAATTTTATTCCAGATTTCTACTCTTTCATTCGGATTGAATTTTGAATGGTAAATAGCAATATGTCCGCCTAAACTTTTTTGTAATCTCCGAATCATCTGAGCGGTAAGCGCAATTTCAGGCAATAAGTATAAAACTTGTTTACCCAATTGAATTTGCTCTTCAATCAATTTCATGTACACTTGCGTTTTACCACTTGCGGTAATGCCATGAAGTAAACAAACTGTTTTTGATTCAAATATTTTTTTGATAGATGCTAAAGCATTTTCTTGTGCTGCTGATAGGGTAAAATCTAAACTAAGCAATTTGGGCAAGCTGGGTAATCGATCGGTATTCCTTCTTTCAGCAATTAAAATCCCTTTTTCTATTAAGCCTTTTAATTGGGCTGCACTTGCATTGGCTTTTTTTAGTAAGTCTACTTGAGTTACTACGCCAATGGTGTTTTTCAAGTGTAAATAAGCCAGGAGTAATTCCATTTGCTTTGGGGCCCTACTCCAATTATTTAGTAATTGTTCTAGTTCACTTTCTTGTGCATATTTGGGATGGAGCAGAATATAATTTTCTGTTTTTTGTTTGTATTTCTCTTTTAATTCTTCCCAAACAAAGCAGACGCCTTTTTCTACAAGTTTTTTGATAACTGGGTAGGTATTATTTATATCCAGTAGCTGCTGTACTTCACTAATTTTAAGTTCGCCTTTTATTTCTAATGCTTCTGCAATAATAAATTCTGAATCAGATAAGTCACTGAAATCTAGGGATCTTTCTTCATTCCATTGTAAAACACTTTCGCTAGAAAGCTTTAAGTTGGCGGGAATAGCAGCTTGCATTACTTCGCCCTCCGTACACATATAATATTGTGCAATCCATTCCCACAGCTTTAATTGGGTTTCATTTACAACAGGGGCTGTGTCTAAAATATTTAAAATAGGGGAGGGAACAAATCCAACAGGGATCTCATGAACGATTTTCTTTACTATGCCCGCATACTTTTTATTTTTTCTTAAAGCAACTTCTACCCTGATCCCAGGAACAATTGCCAACTGCATCTGCTCCGGAACTTGCCAGGTATAATTTTTGGGCAATGCCAACGGTATAATTACTTCAACAAACAATTTGAGATTTTAAACAAAAATACGTTTAAGGAGTCGGATAAGAGATATATCGTTTTAATCCCTCTTCCATGATTTGATATACTTTTTCTTTTAATTGAGGGATGTCTTTTGTGGTAAGCCCATTTACGGGTATTTCATCCAAATAGACCACTCTGTTTTCGCCTGGGTTTAATTCAAAAAGGGAGCGATAATGCATTCTTTTTAGCGTATCTACTAAAAGCAATGGTTTTATGGGCGTTTGTGTTTCAATGGCAATTCTAAATGCACCATCAAAAAAGCTTTTTAATGGTTGCCTGGTTTCATTAAATGTGCCTTCAGGAAAAATGATAATAGAAATATGGTTTTTGATGGCAGCTTTAAGTGCTCGAACGCTTTTTGCCCTTGTATCTGCATTTTTTCTGTCTACTAAAATTACTGCTGCCCTATAGATCCAACCAAATATAGGTACTTTTACCATTTCATATTTTCCCAATGCCCGTATGGGTTGATGGATGGCTAATACAATCGGCGGAATATCCATATACGAAATATGATTGGCAACAAAAATATATTGCTTACTGGTGTCGTGTGGGTACTCATAAATTTCTTTATGTGAAACTCCAATGGTATAGTACCATAGTTGAGCCCAAATTCTACAACAACGATAGACTAAATTTCCTCCCTTTACTTTTCCTGCACTGATACTTAACATGGCAAATGGGAAGACCAGTAACATTGCTATCACAAAAGTGATTAAACCATAAATGGTGAATATGAATAAGCCAATCTTTTTTAATAACGCCATAGCGAACAAAAGATATTAAACAGTTGGGCTATCACCAAAAAAAATGACTCAAGTAGTCAAAATAAGAATCTACTTTTCAGAAAAATGATCATAGATAGGCACTCATTACCGTGTTGATATCTTTTGATTCTAATAATGAACTACCCATTAAATATTCATCTACTTTTCTAGCACATTCTCTGCCTTCGCTGATGGCCCAAACAACTAAGCTTTGACCTCTACGCATATCTCCTGCAGCAAATACTTTTTGAATATTGGTTTGGTACTGTTTTTCTGAAGCTTTCACATTTCCTCTTTCGTCTAGCTCAATTTCTAACTTATCTAAAAGCCCCTCTTTTTGTGGACTCACAAAGCCCATTGCGAGTAAGGCTAATTCGCAAGGGATTTCTTTTTCTGTTCCAGCTATTTCAACAAATCCTGCAGTCTTGCCATCTTCCGTTATTTTCCATTCCAATTGAACAGTCACCAATGATTTCAAATTTCCGTTTTCATCTCCAATGAATTTTTTTGTTGCAATTGCCCATTCTCTGTTGGCCCCTTCTTCATGTGAAGAAGTGGTTTTTAATATAAATGGATATTGTGGCCAAGGCATATGGTTGTTTCTAGTTATTGGTGGTTTAGGCATTAATTCAAATTGAGTTACACTTGCAGCTTTTTGTCTATTGGCAGTACCAATGCAATCACTACCTGTATCGCCACCGCCAATTACTACTACATGTTTATTGGTAGCAAGTATTGGGCTCTCATCAAAATCAATGGATGCAACTCTTTTGTTTTGTTGCTTTAAATAGTCCATTGCAAAATGGACGCCATTTAGTTTTCTTCCTTCAATTGGCAGGTCCCTTGGAATAGTAGAACCACCTGCTAATACAATTGCACTGTATTCACGCAACAAATCATTAATACTGATTGATACGCCAACATTTGCATTACACTTAAATACAACTCCTTCTTCCTCCATCAATTGAATTCTACGATCAATTACCCATTTCTCTAATTTAAAATCGGGTATACCGTATCTTAATAAGCCACCTGGTGAATCATCTCTTTCGAATACAGTAACCTGATGGCCAGCATAATTTAATTGTGCTGCTGCAGCAAGACCTGCAGGTCCTGAGCCAATCACTGCAATGGTTTTGCCCGTTCTGGTGATTGGTTTATGGGGCGTTACCAATCCTTTTTCAAAAGCAATTTCAATAATATGCTTTTCAATTTCTTCAATTGTTACAGGGGGTTGATTAATTCCCAATACACAAGCAGATTCACATGGGGCAGGGCATATTCTTCCTGTAAACTCTGGGAAGTTGTTGGTTGAAGACAATATTTCATAAGCTTCTGCCCAATTTTTTTTATAGACCGCATCGTTAAATTCTGGAATGATATTTCCTAAAGGGCAGCCATTGTGGCAAAATGGAACCCCACAATTCATGCATCTTGCACTTTGTTGATTTAATATTTGTTCAGTTAAAGGGGTAACAAATTCTCTATAATGATTCACTCTTTCAGTGGCAGACTGCTTTGAAGGCAGCTGTCGATCAAATTCTAAAAATCCAGTAGGTTTACCCATGGTAATTATTTTAAAACAGTATTGTGTTGATTTTTCTTAGCTAAAACTTTTTTATAGTCTGTAGGGAATACTTTAATGAAATGGGCTAATTGATTCTCGAAATCTTTCAAAATGAAAGCCGCTACACTGCTATTGGTATATTGGTAATGTTCTTGAATCAATTCTTTTAATTGAATTGCATCTACCTCATCTACTGGGTCTAATTCAACCATTTCAAGATTACAATTTTCAGCAAATTCATTGGCTGTATCATAGATAAAAGCAATTCCTCCACTCATGCCTGCTGCAAAATTCCTACCTGTTTTACCCAGAATGACTGCAATTCCTCCGGTCATATATTCACAACCATGATCTCCAATTCCTTCCACTACCACTTTAGCTCCAGAATTTCTAACTGCAAATCTTTCCCCCGCTTTCCCTCTTATAAAGGCTTCACCAGCTGTTGCACCATATAGTGCCACATTTCCAATAATGCTGTTTTGTTCTGCTACGAATTGAGCTGTTGCATCTGGATAAACAATCAATTTAGCTCCACTTAGTCCTTTGCCGAAATAATCGTTGGCGTCACCTTCCAATTCTAATTTTAAACCAGTTGTATTAAATGCCCCAAAGCTTTGTCCTGCTGTACCTTTGAATTTAAAATGTAAGCTATCTTCGGGAAGTCCCTTACTTTTATATCGTTTGGTGATTTCATTAGATACAATGGTACCAATAGTTCTATCAGTATTTAAAACATTAAATTCACCATATACTTTTTCTCCATTTTCAATAGCTGATTTTGCGGCAGACAATAATTTCCAATCGAGTACTTCTGCTAAACCATGGTCTTGTAATTCTTGTGCAAACAAACCTGTATGTTCCTCTGCCGGTTCTTTGTATAAGATTTTTGATAAATCTACATGCGTGTATTTCCAATGATTAATAACCGGTCTTTGTTGCAAATAATCGGTTTGACCAATCATTTCATTGACGGTTCTAAAACCCAATTCAGCCATTATTTCTCTAAGCTCCTGCGTGATGAATTTAAAAAAGTTCACTACATGATTGGGGTCTCCAGTAAAACGTTTGCGCAAGTTTTCGTCTTGGGTTGCAACTCCTACCGGGCATGTATTTAAATGGCATTTGCGCATCATAATACAGCCTTCTACAATTAATGCAGCTGTTGCAACGCCCCATTCTTCCGCCCCCAATAATGCCGCCATAGCAATATCTCTGCCCGTTTTCATTTGGCCATCTGCCTGAACAATTACCCTAGATCTCAATTTGTTTTTTACTAGGGTTTGGTGTGTTTCTGCTAAACCCAATTCCCAAGGCAATCCCGCATGTTTAACAGAACTAACTGGAGATGCGCCGGTACCTCCATCGTGCCCTGCAATCAACACCACATCTGCCTTGGCTTTCACTACGCCAGCTGCAATAGTGCCAACACCAGCTTTGGAAACTAATTTTACATTGATGCGTGCAGCCCGATTTGCATTTTTTAAATCAAAAATCAATTGGGCTAAATCTTCTATAGAATAAATATCATGGTGGGGAGGAGGCGAAATTAATCCAACACCTGGGGTAGCATGTCTTGTTTTCCCAATCCATTCGTCTACCTTATGTCCGGGTAATTGTCCACCTTCACCCGGCTTGGCACCTTGTGCCATTTTGATTTGGATTTCATCTGCTTCGGTTAAATAAAGGGAAGTAACGCCGAATCTTGCAGAAGCTACTTGTTTAATAGCTGAGCGCATGCTATCCCCATTTGGTAATGGGGTGTACCTAATTTCATCTTCACCCCCTTCACCTGTATTGCTCTTTCCGCCTAATCTATTCATGGCAATTGCTAAAGTCGTATGCGCTTCCCAAGAAACCGAACCAAATGACATGGCACCTGTAGCAAATCTTTTATAAATATTTTCAGCAGGTTCTACTTCATCTATTGAAATAGAGGGCCGATTGCTTTTAAAATCTAATTGACTTCTAAGTGTACAAGCTTGTTCACTTTGGTTGTTAATTAAGGATGAATATTTTTTGAAAGTAGCGTAATCATTTCTTTTTGTTGCGTCTTGCAACAAATGAATGGTTTGTGGATTGAATAAGTGAAATTCTCCTTTTCTTTTCCATTGGTATACGCCACCAACAGGCAAACGATCAATGGTTTTATTTTTCTTACTAAATGCAAAGAAATGTTTGGCTAGGGTTTCTCGGGCAATTTCATCTAGGCCCATTCCTTCAATTCTAGAAGTAGCTCCAGTAAAATATTGATCCACCACACTGCTATTGAGGCCAATGATTTCAAAAATCTGTGCACCCTGATAACTTTGTAAAGTGGAGATTCCCATTTTAGAGAACACTTTCAATAAACCATCATTCACTGCTTTTATATAATTTTTTTTCAGCTGCTCAATGTCTAATGGACTGTCTATTTTGTTAGACATTTTCATGTCTCGGATAGAAGATAAAGCCAGGTAAGGGTTGATAGCAGTGGCGCCAAAACCTACTAAGCAGGCAAAATGATGGGTTTCCCATACATCACCTGCTTCAATAATTAAACCAACCTGACCTCTGTATCCTTTTTTAATTAAGTGATGATGCACTGCTGCTGTTGCTAATAAAGAAGGAATAGGAGCGTGGTCTGAATCAATGGCACGGTCTGTTAAAATGATTACTTCAAATCCATCTTGAACCGCATCAACCGCATATCTGCAAAGTCGATCAATTCCTGCTTTTAAAGAGCCAGGTTTACCATCAGCTCTAAAATAGGTTTGTAAGGTTTTGGCTTGAAACACTCCTGTATCAATACTTCTAATTTTTTCTAACTCGTGGTTATTTAAAATAGGATGTTGCAGTGCTACACTATGACATGCAGTAGGCTCTTCAATTAATAAATTTCCATTGCTCCCTGCAAATGTGGCCAACGACATGACCATTTTTTCACGAATAGGATCAATAGGTGGGTTGGTGACTTGTGCAAAAAGTTGTTTGAAGTAAGCACTC
This sequence comes from Synechococcus sp. UW140, assembly GCA_943371295.1. Lineage (GTDB taxonomy): Bacteria > Bacteroidota > Bacteroidia > Chitinophagales > Chitinophagaceae > Sediminibacterium. Next base: position 17,844 of record CALRUG020000051.1, read on the forward strand.
AAATGTTGAGGCTGATTACTCAATATGGCCAATGGAGCATCATTCCCCATTGATCCGATAGGTTCTTTGCCATCAATGGCCATTGGGGCAATAATGGTATCTAAATCTTCTGTGGTATAGCCAAATGCTTTTTGGTATTTAAACACCTGATCGTGTTCTAAATGCGTAAACATCACGCGAGGTTCAGGCAATTCTTCTAAACGAATTTTGTATTTATTTAGCCACTCTGCATAAGGTTTTTGAGCGCAAATTTTTGCTTTTAATTCATCATCAGAAACGATTCTTCCTTCACTCATGTCTACCACAAACATTTTACCCGGTTGTAATCTGCCCTTCTCTTTCACATTGGCAGGGTCAATAGGGAGCACGCCTGTTTCAGAAGCCATAATCACTCTATTGTCGTGGGTAATGGTGTATCTAGACGGTCTTAATCCATTCCTATCTAATGTTGCTCCAATCATATGACCATTGGTAAATGAAATAGATGCGGGTCCATCCCAGGGTTCCATTAAACATGCATGGTATTCATAAAATGCTTTTTTTATAGGATCCATGCTGGCATTGCCATCCCAGGCTTCGGGAATCAACATCATCATTACATGCGGTAATGAACGTCCTGTTAAAGTGAGCAATTCAATCATATTATCTAAACAAGCAGAATCTGATTGCCCATTGGTTACAATCGGTAGAATCATATCTAATTCTTCTTTAGTGAATGCAGGAGTAGTAAATCCTTTTTCACTTGATCTTAACCAGTTTAAATTTCCTTGAAGTGTATTAATTTCTCCATTGTGTGCGATATACCTAAATGGTTGCGCCAATTTCCATGATGGGAATGTGTTGGTGGCAAATCTTGAGTGAACCAAACCAAATGCAGATACCATTCGCTTATTAGACAAATCAGTAAAATAATGTCGAACCTGATGGCTTGTTAGTTGTCCTTTATATATAATGGTTCTTGAAGAAAGGGAAACAATATAGAATCCTATTTCATCTTTTCGGATGGTATTATTGATGGTATGAGAAGCATAATTGCGAAGGATAAATAATTTTCTTTCAAAAGCTTCTTGATCTTGTAAATGGTCTGGACATGCAATGAAAACTTGTTCCATACATGGCTCTACAGAAAGAGCAGTTGCTCCAATATCGGTTTTATTGACTGGAACTTTTCTGTAAGCAATAATTTCTAAACCGAGTTTTTCTGCTGCGCGATTAAAAATGTCTCTACACTCTTCTCGCAGTCCAACAGATTTTGGGAAAAAAATCATGCCTACACCATAGCGACCTGCATCTGGTAAATGTTTGCCTAATTGTATGCATTCATCAAAAAAGAATTCATGTGGAATTTGAATCAAAATACCTGCACCATCACCGGTATTTACTTCGCAGCCGCAAGCACCCCGATGTTCCATATTTTCTAATACGGTTAATGCATCTGAAATATGTTGGTGATTCTTATGTCCATTGATATTGGCAACAAATCCAATGCCGCAGGCATCGTGCTCAAATTGGGGGTTATAGAGGCCTCCATTGTTTTGGGTACTAAACATTTAGTCCAGTTTAAACGTGGGTTAATAATGGCGGCAATCTGAACTAAATTAATGAATAAAGTCGATATTATAGAATAATTTTTAAGTTATTAATTATTATTTTGATAATTATTTATTATTAAGTGTATTATGTTAGAAATACATCAATGAT
>CALRUG020000052.1:0-19453 GCA_943371295.1 Synechococcus sp. UW140
TATAAGTGTCGTTACTGCACAATGCAAAAGATGAAATAATTAAACCCTCAATTAATAAGTGAGGTAAAAATTCCATTAGGTATCGATCTTTAAAAGTACCTGGCTCACTCTCATCTGCATTACATACTAAGTGACGAGGAACACCTTCAGGCTTAGCAATAAAACTCCATTTCATGCCTGCTGGGAAACCTGCACCTCCTCTACCACGCAATCCACTTTTCTTTACCTCTTCAACAATGGCAGCAGGATCCATTTGCTTAAGCGCTTTTTCAACCGCTTGGTATCCGCCTTCTTTGCGATAAGTTTCAAAGAAACGGATGCCTGGCACATGTGCTTTTTCTAATAATAATTTTACACCCATATTCTTAATTATTTGCGGCAGCATTTTTTCTGCACTCATCAATAATGGCGTCTACTTTTTCTTTTGTTAAATGCTCACGATAATGTTTACCTAATTGCATCATTGGCGCATAACCACAAGCTCCTAAGCATTCTACTGTTTTTAATGTGAACATACCATCTGTGGTAGTTTCACCTGGCTTGATGCCTAATTTGGTTCCGATGTATTCAATGATATCATCTGATCCATTAATCATGCAAGGACCAGTTTGACAAACTTCAAATAAATGTTTGCCTATTGGTTTCAAATTATACATGCTATAAAATGTAGCCACTTCATACACTTCAATCGGATTGATTTGTAAAAGCTCAGCAACATAATCCATGGTTTCTGCACTTAACCATCCACCAAAACTGTCTTGTGCTAAGTGCAATACGGGCAGTAAAGCACTTTTTTGTTTTCCTTCCGGATAGCGAGCAACCAATCGGCTAAACTCTTTCAGTTGTTCATCATTAAACTTACTCATACGGTACTATTATTAAGCATCCAATTCTCCTGCAATCAGGTTTAAACTACTCATGGTTAAAATGGCATCCGACAACATACTGTCTTTTACTAACTCAGGATATGCCTGATAGTAAATAAAACATGGTCTGCGGAAATGCAACCTAAACGGCGTTCTTCCTCCATCACTAATCATATAGAATCCCAACTCACCGTTACCGCCTTCAACAGACTGATACACTTCCCCTTTAGGCATATCAACTTCGCCCATAATAATTTTGAAATGCCAAATCAATGCTTCCATTTTAGTGTACACATCTTCTTTCTTTGGCAAATAATATTCAGGCACATCAGCATGGTAAACTTCTGCATCTGTTCCTTTAAATTCTTGTACTTTATTGTATGCCTGTTGAATAATGCGCATACTCTGCCACATTTCTTGGTTTCGCACTAAGAAACGATCGTAGTTGTCGCCCGTTTTACCAACAGGAATGTCAAATTCAAAATCTTGGTAACTGCTGTAAGGACTATGAACACGAACATCATAATCAACCCCAGCAGCACGTAAATTAGGGCCTGTAAAACCATAATTCAATGCACGTTCTGAACTAATAGGACCGCCGCCAATGGTGCGTTCCATGAAAATTCTGTTTCTTGTTAACAAGCTCTCTAACTCGCCTAACGCTACTGGATATTCTTTTAAGAATTTCTCGAGTTTCGTAAACGCTGTATTTGTGAAATTCCTTTCAAAGCCGCCAATACGCCCAATATTAGTAGTAAGACGGGACCCACATACTTCTTCATATATTTCATAGATTAATTCACGGTATTGCATTACATACAAGAACCCAGTAAAAGCTCCTGCGTCTACACCCACAATAGAATTACAAATTAAGTGGTCGGCAATTCTAGCCAATTCCATAATAATCACACGCAAGTAATCTACTCGCTTAGGCGTTTGAACACCCAATAATTTTTCGCAGGTTAAATGCCAACCCATATTGTTGATGGGGCTGCTACAATAATTCAAGCGATCGGTAATGGGGGTGATTTGATACAGCGGTCTTCTTTCAGCCAGCTTTTCAAAAGCGCGGTGAATATATCCCACGGTTTGTTCACTAGAAACAACACGTTCCCCATCTAACTCCATAATGTTTTGGAATACCCCATGCGTTGCAGGATGGGTAGGCCCTAAGTTAATGGTAGTGGTTTTCCGCTCTATCGCGTCTTCTGCTAATGTTATATTATGATCACTCATATTTTTTATTTTATCCGCGTCCAAACATTTCGTCGTCTTTGTCAATACGGGTTTGATCTTCTAATGGGTATTCTTTTCTTAGAGGGAAGTAATCCATCTCATCCACATTCAAAATGCGTTTAAGATTAGGATGGCCCACAAAATTGACCCCGAAAAAATCATAGGTTTCTCTTTCCATCCAGTTGGCAGAAGAGAATAATTGAGTTGCAGTAAACACATCTGGAGTTGCAACAGGTGTAAATACTTTGAAACGAAGACGGGTATTTTCTACCAGATTGTGCAAATGGTAAACCACAGCCAATTCCCTATTGGGACTTTCAGGGTAATTCACTCCACATAAATCGGTCAAAAATTGAAATCCTAAACTAGGCTCATCATATAAGTATTGTAATACTTTTAAGTTGATCTCTTTAGGTGCTTCAAAGCAAAGCATACCATAAGTATCTTCAAAGTTGAAGACTTGATCTCCAAACTTTTCAGTCAGTTTTTGCTGAATATATTCGTTGCTGATAGCCATAAATTATTGTATTCCGTATCCGTTCAATAATGCTTTATAATGATCACTGTTTCTTCTTCTAATACTCTCTTGACCTACCAACTCTTGAATTTTCATGAACCCATCTAAAATGGCTTCTGGTCTTGGAGGGCAGCCTGGCACATAAACATCCACAGGAATAACTTGGTCAATCCCTTGCAATACACTGTAAGTATCGAATATGCCACCACTCGATGCACAAGCTCCAACTGCAATCACCCAACGAGGTTCAGCCATTTGTAAATAAACCTGACGTAAAACAGGTCCCATTTTTTTGGCAATGGTTCCCATTACCATTAACAAGTCGCACTGGCGCGGGGAGTGACTCATACGTTCCGCACCAAAACGAGACAAATCATAGTGAGATGCGGCTGTTGCCATGAACTCAATACCACAGCATGAAGTAGCATAAGGCATTGGCCAAAGAGAATTTTTACGAGCCAAACCCACCACATCACTTAGTTTAGTGGTAAAAAATCCGTCTCCACCATAGCCATCTGGTGCATCAACATACGTAACCGAGTCAGCAATATTGGCTTCTTTTGGATGAATATTAAATCTTACCGGACGTGACATATTCCTTTATATTAAAATTTTAAGACCTATTGAACTAACAAACAGCTACCGAAACGTTTAGTTCGGTTTAATCCTCCCACTTTAATGCACCCTTCTTTATGATATAGGTAAACCCAATCAAGAAAAACCCTACAAACATCACTACAGCAAGGAATCCATTCCATCCCAACTCACGAAAATTAACCGCATAAGGGTAAAAGAAAATAACTTCTACATCAAACAAAACAAACAAAATGGCCACTAGAAAATACTTGATAGCCATGGGTTGGCGGGCATTTCCATGAGATTCGATACCACTGGTAAAATTTTCTAATTTATCTGCAGTTTTGCGTTTAGGACCTACCCAAGAAGATATTCCAATCATGGTGGCCACAAAGCCAGCTGCAAAAATTAATTGAATAGCAATTGGCAAATAGTTGGATGCCGAATTGGATGCGCTTGCGTCTAACAAAGTGTATAAAATACCCATAGCTCTGTTTAAGTCCGCAAAAATACGCTAGTAATGGATATAAAAGAAAAACTCCTCGATTTGAGGAGCTTTTTCTTTAAGTTAATTTTCAGGTTGGGCCTTAGCTTGCGGTTTTAGCACCAGAGGCATTGCCTTTTGCACCCGGATTAGAGTAATAATCAATATTTTTTTGGATAGTTGCTTTTACATCTGTTGCGAACTTATTGTTCTCTTCTCCAGCAGTTGGATACAAAGCCAACATTTTATCTGCCACTTCAATGGCTTTTTGACAAGTCGCTAAGAATTCTTCAACAGCTGGTGATTTTTCACCCTTGGTGGTAACCTTGAAATCAGGTCGTTTTTTGATTTCATTAAATAGATTCACATAATAGTTAATCTTAAAATATTCATCTAAGAAAATCGCTTTTCTATGTTTTTCAAGATCTACTTTAGCATAAACTGAATCCAAATAATTTAAGTTTTTGATAATCAGCGCAGTATCTGTTCCACTTGCCATAGTTGCTCTTTTGAAGAAACTATAAGGTTGTGGCTTATCTGGAAAAGCAGCCATATATGGCTTAGAAAATTCAATTACTTGATCATATGCTTTTGCAGCAAAAGCAGAAGATGTTAACTTATAGTAATCAAACTCTGTCAATTCTCCTTTAAGTTCCATTCCTTTTTTCATCCAGCTTAATTGAGCTTGATAAGATTTGGCTTTACCAAACATATCAGCAGCAGCGTTAATGAATGCAACTCTGTTTGCTTTTACGGTATCTACTGCTAAGGCTTTCTCAATATAACTTGAAGCAAGGGTTTCATTACCAGGGAATTTGGTTAAAACCTCAACTCCCAACTTATAGTCAGAAGCCTGTACTTCAGTTGCAGGTGCTGTTGCTAAAAATTCTTCAATGTATTTTTTAGAAGTTAATGAATCGCCTTTTCTCAAATAGTTATAGGCATACACTACTCCTAATCTTGGAACTGCTTTTACACCAACGGCAGCATCTAGCTCTTTTGCTTTAGCTAAAGACTCATCATATTTACCAGCACGGAATAAATAGTCAGCTTGGTACAATTCATTTCTTGAATCCTTATCAGCACTTTGAACATATTGGTCTAAATATCCTTTTGCTTTGGTTACATCTTTCTCTGAGTAGTATTGATACAATGAATAATACACTGGAGGGAAAGCAGGATCAGCTGTTTTAGCATTATCAAAAAACTGTTCAAATAATTCAACGTTGTTTTGACTTTGATAAATTTTTCCAATTCTAAACATTGCTAAAGCACTTTTTGGATCGCGGGTAATAGCTTCTGTATAAGCTTTAACCGCTTCTCCACCATTTTCACCACCCATTTTCTGGTAGCTGATACCCATATAGATGTAGATATCTGGGTTAACCAAATCTAAAGCAGCAGCTTGTTTTAGTTTATCAATACCATATACTGGATCTCCCATTTTACTGTCTCCATCTGCATTGGCACGGCCAATAGCAGTAAGGATTCCAGCGTTTGGCTTTCCTTTATTTTTTCCCTTTGTTTCTGTTGTTGCAGTAATAGCTTGTTCAAATTTTTGTTTAGCAGAATTAAGGTCTCCACCTTCGCGTAATTCAACGTGTCCCATTCCAACTAACAACCAAGCATCACTGCCCAATTCTTGTAACCCTTTTTGGTATAATGCTTTTGCAGCAGCCACGTCTTCCTTAGACACTTCAATACCGTTGCCGGCTAGAAATGCCTGACCTAACCAATAAATGGCTTGAGGGTCTTTAGAATTGGCATCATAGTTTTTTTGCAGTACTTCTTTTGCACTCTTGTTTTTTTCATAATGCAACAGCTTAATGCCTTCGGCAACTTGAGCCGTTAAGCACTGTACAGCAAATACAGCTGCAAACATCAAAGCAACAGACTTCTTCATGTTCTCTCTTTTTTATAGTTGTTTTGTTATTCCGATTTTATACTACCCTGTCTTTTATGAAAAGCCATTTTAGCCGGAGCTAAAAAAGATCTTCTAAATATTAATTGCCCTCTTTCTAAACTCATGAAATTCATGAACCCAGTTCCTAAACCAGCATGATTCTCTTTTAACACATAAAACAAAGGCCGTGCCAAAGGGTACTGACCATATGTTATGGTTGATTGAGAAGGTTTCGCAAAAATGCCTTTTTCAAGACAAGCTGTGCATTCTACCCTAGCCAATCTGATTTTTTTAAGATAGGATTGTTGTTGTGCATCATACACATCTCCAATCCAACTCATGCCTACAAAACCAATTACATCTGTTCTTGAAGTCACAATCTCAATTACTTCTTTACTGTTATTGGCCGCAACCACATTTGCACCAAAATTTCCGCCTTTCAACACACTGTCTTTTAAATATCGAACAGTGCTGGTAGCAGACTTGCCATCCATTACAGCGGTTATTTTATGCTTTCCACTCAATATATCTTTTACATCCTGAAAAGTAAAAATACTATCAGTTGCATTGTTGTTTACAATCAATGCAACCGCGTCGTATGCTAATTCAGCATACTGCGGATTAAAAGACAATGTTGATTTATAATACTCAGCTTCTTTTTCATCTAAGCCCCTTGCCACAATGATCATTCTAGTACTGTCATTTTGCAAATCACGAAAGCAATCTGCTTCAGATTTGTACGATGCAATGATATTGGCTTTTGGAAAAGAGGATTGATGAACCTTAAGCTGCTCTTCAATTACAGGCTTAAAGCTTTCGTCTACACTAATGCGTATAGTTCCTTCTTCAGTATTGTCTTGAAAAGCATTTTTTGATTCTTTAGAATCACAAGAAACAAAGAGCAAAACACCCAGCATACACACTAACAAACTGTACTTCCTCATAATTAATATTCTTGCTTAATGCCTCTGTACAATCTGAAAGCGCCATACAACAAACAGATGCTACCGAATAAATTTCGGTAAACCGGTTCTGCCGTAAACACCAGATCCATCCCCAATTTTTCTATGAAAAATACAGCTAGTCCAACACCCAAAAACAACAGCGACATCGAAATATCATATATTCTTCTGAATATACTGTACCGTTTTTGGTTCCTTTCTCTAATAGTATTTTCCATACAATCACTTTACGGGATGGGCAATTTAGTAAATATTTTACGTGAGATGCTCGAAAATTAAAAATCCATAAAAACTTTCGGTGAAATTTGTTTTAAACTAATGATTGTTAGCCAAAAATCGGGCAAAATAGGACCTAACTGGAAGGCTAAAGGATAATTTACCCCACAAACGTTAAATTTGCGGCCATATGAGTAACAAAGCAGGAATACCACAAGGAACAAGGGATTTTAATGCCGCCACGGTTCAAAAGCGGAACTATATTTTTCAAACCATTCGTACCGTGTTTGAGCTATATGGTTTTCAACCTTTAGAAACGCCGGCAATGGAAAACTTGGATACTTTGATGGGGAAGTATGGAGAAGAAGGAGATAAACTGATTTTTAAAATTTTGAATAATGGCTTAGACAATCCATCAAAGCAGGAACAAATAGTTGCAGATTTTAATAAAATACTAGAAGGCAAAAATAACAAGGGGATTACAGAGCGCGCGCTTCGATACGATTTAACCATCCCATTTGCCCGCTATGTGGCCATGAATTATGGACAGTTAACCCTACCCTTTAAGCGCTACCAAATTCAACCAGTATGGAGAGCAGATAGACCGCAAAAAGGGAGATATAGAGAATTCTATCAGTGTGATGCAGATGTGGTTGGTAGCAATAGTTTGTTGAATGAAGTAGAACTAACAGCCATTTATGCCACTGTTTTTGAACGTTTGCAATTGCCCGTAGAAATTAGAATCAATAGCAGAAAAATATTAGCAGGATTAGCAGAGTTATGTGGAGGCCAAGAATTAATGGTACCCATCACTGTTGCAATTGATAAACTAGATAAAATAGGAATAGAAAAAGTAAAAGAGGAATTATTGCAAAGAGGAATTAATCAAGATCAAATTTTGATCATTGAAAAATACCTATCCATTGATGGAGCCAATGATGCTAAAATGGAGCAACTAAAACAGTTGATGGGCAATAATCCAACCGCAATAAAAGGCATTGAAGAATTGGAATATATTCTTGCTTACCACGCTAATAAATACTCTTCCAAATTAGTAGTTGATTTTACATTAGCTAGAGGATTGAATTATTACACGGGTGTAATATTTGAAATCAAAGCCATTGGTGCACAAATGGGAAGCATTGGCGGAGGTGGACGCTATGATGATTTAACCGGCTTATTTGGTGTACCCAATGTACCTGGTGTAGGAATAAGTTTTGGGGTTGATCGAATTTACGATGTACTAGAAGAATTACAATTGTTTCCAGAAGCAGTACAAAAAGGGACCCGAGTATTGTTCTTTAATTTAGGAGCTGAAGAAAGCAAGAAGGCATTTAATTTAATGCAAGAGCTAAGAGAAAGAGGAATTGCCGCAGAACTGTATCATGAGCAAAGCAAGTTTGATAAACAATTCAAGTATGCAGAAAAAAAACAAGTTCCTTTTGTTGTGATTATCGGCAGTACCGAATTAACAGAAGGAACTTGTATTATAAAGAATATTATAAACGGAGAACAGAATACTATTTTGCAACAAGAGTTGGTAAACCAACTTTTTTAGCAGCCAAATAATACGATGAGCTTGGCTCTTTTTTACCAACCAATTCATAACCCATGGCCAAAATAGTTACGCCAATTACTTTTTTGTTTTCGTCACGAGTAAACTTTGCTGTTCCTTGGAACTGAGTAATCACATAAACATCTTCTGCTGTTTTTTCTAAAGTAGAAGAACCTGCTGAAGAGTTCATCAATAATACGCCGTTTTCTAAAACAACATTTACTTCTGCAACTGGGCTGCCCTCAGCAAATTTGTATTTACCCAACAACTGACTTACAGTACTATCTGAAGGAGCAGTTTGTGCGCTTATAGTTGTTGCAAATCCAACCAACATAAAAGCGAATAATAGCATTTTTTTCATTTTTCAATAACTTTTTAGGAACTACAAATTAAGCATTTCAACAATAATGGTTAAAACCTTTTATCACAATTAATCATTTATTAAAGGCCTTCATAAATAATCGCTGCCCCTTGACCAACCCCCACACACATGGTAGCTAGTCCATATTTAGTTTGGGTTCTATGCATTTGGTGGAGCAAAGTTGCCGAAATACGCGCACCGGAACAGCCCAACGGATGTCCTAATGCGATGGCACCACCATTTACATTTACGATTGATTCATCTAATCCAAGATCTTTCATACAGGCAATACTTTGCGATGCAAATGCTTCATTTAACTCAACCAAACCCAATTGATTAAGGTTTAGTCCAGCTCTTTTCAATGCTTTTTGCGAAGCAGGAACAGGACCAATACCCATGATGGCAGGATCTACTCCAGCAATGGCCATACTACTAATCCGAGCAATGGGTTGAAGGTTAAATAATTTAACTGCTTCTTCACTTGCCAATAATACAGCAGCAGCTCCATCATTAATACCCGAAGCATTTCCCGCAGTTACTGTTCCGTCTTTAATAAATGCTGGCTTTAATGTGGCGAGTTTTTCTAAACTGGTTTTACGAGGGTGCTCATCTTTATTCATCCAGCTAACCATACGGTCTTCTAACATTTCAACAGCCACAATTTCATCGTTCCATAAACCAGCCGATTCTGCAGCAAAATATTTTTCTTGAGAATTAAATGCAAACTGGTCTTGTGCTTCTCTACTGATGCCCCAAGTTTTGGCTACATTTTCTGCGGTCTCTCCCATGGTGTAAGGATGATACATAGCAGATAATTTAGGATTGATAAAACGCCAACCAAAACTAGAATCATAGGTCTCCACTTTTCTACTCCAAGCCGATTCTGCTTTGGCGGTAACAAAAGGTGCCCTGGTCATACTTTCTACACCCCCAGCAATGTAGAACAAGCCTTCCCCACACTGAATGGCCCTAGCCGCATCCATAATGGCTTGTAAACCACTGGCGCAAAGTCGATTAACGGTGCTACCCCCAACGGTAGTAGGCAAACCTGCTAATAAAGCAGCCATTCTAGCCACATTTCGATTGTCTTCACCGGCCTGGTTGGCGGCTCCTGCAATTACATCTTCAATAGTGGTAGGATCTATACTGGGATGACGTTCTACCAAGGCTCTGATTACAATAGCCAATAAATCATCTGGTCTAACTGAACTCAATTTTCCGCCAAAACGCCCAATGGGCGTACGTACTGCGTCTATGATATAGCAAGCTTTACTCATATAGAATGGTTGAGGCTGCAAGATATAAGTTATCTTTGCAGAATGAGTGCCTCTTTACCCAATATTCGCCATCAAAGCCAACAAGATTTGGAGACTTATTTTGAAAGCATTGGCGAAAAGAAATTTAGGATCAAGCAGGTGCAGGAATGGATTTGGCAAAAGCATGCCCACAGTTTTGATGATATGAGTAATCTTAGCAAAGAACTGCGGACCAAAATGGCGGCCGATTTTTCCCTGCCAGCTTTGCGCGTAGATGCTACCCAGTATAGCAATGATGGAACCGTTAAAAGTAGATTTAAAACTTTTGATAACCATTTAGTGGAAGGGGTTTTGATTCCTACAGACGATAGAAAAACAGCTTGTGTATCCTCTCAAATTGGTTGCAGCTTAAGTTGCAAATTTTGTGCAACAGGTTATATGGAGCGCAAAAGAAATTTAACCTACGACGAGATTGTAGACCAAGTTGTGCTGATTAACCAACAGAGTGAACAGGTATTCGAAAAAAAATTAACCAATATTGTTTTCATGGGTATGGGCGAACCACTCCTGAATTACAATAATGTATTGAAAGCCATTGAACGCATTTCCGCAAAAGACGGATTGTTCATGAGCCCTAGAAGAATTACTGTTTCCACTGCTGGTGTAGCCAAACAAATAAGAATGTTAGGAGACGACCAAGTAAAATTTAAATTGGCTTTGTCTTTACACGCACCCAATGATGCCAAGCGAAATCAAATCATGCCTATCAATGAAACCAATAATATCAAGGTTTTAACGGAGGCTTTAAATTATTTTTATAAGAAAACAGGTAATGAAATTACCCTCGAATATATTTTGTTTAAAAACTTAAATGACTCGGCAAAAGATGCAGAAGAGTTAACCAAACTATTTAGACAAATTCCCGCAGACTTAATCAATATTATTGAATACAATAGTATTGATGCATTCAAGTTTACCAAACCAGACGAAGAAGATACCCAAACATTCATGGATATTTTGGCGGCTAATAAAGTGAATGCAAGATTAAGAAGAAGTAGGGGCAAAGACATTGATGCAGCTTGCGGACAGTTGGCCAATAAAGGTTAATTGTATAAATAGACTGACCAATAAATTATTTTAAATCCTGTTGTAAAACAGCAAATTAACACCATGCAAAAACGTACAGACAACTTCAGCAAATTTGCCGAAAAGAAAAAAGGCGCTGCCATTAAAGAAGCTTATCGCCAAGAAAAAAGAAAAAATAAAGCAGACGCAAGAGCTGCAGGCGAAGAAATGAGGGCTAGAAAAAAAGCCAAAGCTCGCGGAGAAGAATACATTGATCCAAAGAAAGCAGCAGCACCAGCAAGAGAATCTGCTTATAATAAATCTGCTCCATCTGACAAGCCTACTAGCCGAGCAGGAAGACCAGTAACCGCTGCAAAAGGACCAGGTAGGCCAGCAGCAAGCGCTGGAAGAACAGCAGAAGCTGGCTCTGCAAAACCCGCAGCAGGTTCATATAAAGCGTTCAAAAACGAAAGAGGCGGCGGCCAAAACAAAAAAGCTGGTAAACCAGCAAAAGCAACTTATCCTGGCAATCCAATGGATGCCGATAAAAAAGATGCTACTACCCGAGAGTCTTTAATCCCCCTTAATAAATATGTTGCCCATTCAGGCGTTTGTGGAAGAAGAGAAGCAGCTGAGTTGGTTAAAGAAGGTAAAGTAACCGTGAATGGAGATAAAATTTTTGAACCTGGTTATAAAGTTTCTCAGGCCGATAAAATTTTAGTGAAAGGGAAACCCATTTTTTTACAACGCAATTCCGTTTATATTTTACTGAATAAACCCAAAGATTATTTAACTACTGCAAGTGATCCACAAGGAAGAAAAACAGTGCTTGATTTAATTAAAGGTGCTACTCCTGAAAGAGTATATCCAGTGGGAAGATTAGATAGAAATACTACAGGGGTTTTATTATTAACCAATGATGGAGAATTGGCGCAAAAGCTCACGCATCCTTCATTTGAAGTAAAGAAAATTTACGAAGTCACGCTAGATAAACCTGTTACTAAAAAAGATTTAGATTCTATAGTAAGTGGTATCACTTTAGAAGACGGATTTGTTGCAGCAGATTCTGTAGGATATGCTGATAGCAAGAGTAAAAATGTGGTAGGCATAGAAATTCATAGTGGCAGAAATAGAATCGTGCGTAGAATTTTTGAACACTTAGGATACGATGTTAAAGCATTGGATCGGGTAATGTTTGCCAATCTTACCAAGAAAAATGTAGAGCGAAGCAAGTGGCGTTTTTTAAACGACAAAGAAGTGCGATTGCTGAAGTTCATGAACAAATCTTTTCTTAGAAAAAACAAGACAGAAGCCAACGCATGAGTATTGATATAATAGCAGAAACAGCCGATTTTGTTGCAGTAAATAAACCTTCAGGCTTATTGAGTATTCCTGATAGAATGGGCGTAGAAAAGTCTTTAAAAGATTTATTAAAACAACGCTACGGAAATATTTATACGGTCCATCGATTAGATAGAGATACTAGTGGCATTATCATTTTTGCCAAAAACGAAGAATCACATAAAGCCCTTTCGCAACTTTTTGAAAGCAGGGAAATGGAAAAATTTTACCTAGGATTGGTCAATGGGCAAATGATGAACAGCAGTGGAAGCATTGATGCAGCCATAATGGAACATCCTGGCAAAACGACTAAAATGATGACCCATGTAAAAGGGAAACCCTCTTTAACCGACTATGAAGTTGTTGAACAATTTAGGTTGTTTTCCTGGGTGCGTTTTCAAATTCATACAGGCAGAACACACCAAATTAGGGTACATATGCAGCATATAGGTCATAGCATTGTTTGCGATGAAATTTATGGAGATGCCAAACCCATTTTGCTTTCTTCTATCAAAAAGAATTTCAAGCTGGCTAAAGTAGCAGAAGAAGAAAAGCCCATTTTAGCAAGATTGGCTTTGCATTCTTTTCAATTGAATTTTACTTACAATGAAATTGCTTATCAGTTAGAAGCACCCTTGCCAAAGGATTTGCGAGCTGTATTGCAACAATTAAAAAAATGGAAGGGGTAAAAGTTATTGTTTAAATACTTTGCCTCCTTTCATTACAAATTGTACTCTGCCCATGCTGCTCACATCTTGTTGAGGATTTCCATCCACCGCAATGATATCGGCCATTTTACCTTTTTCAATACTGCCGATGGTGTCGTCTCCTAATAAGTCTGCAGCATTAACCGTTGCACATTTAATGGCTTCTAAAATAGGCATACCCACTTCTGTCATGTATTGAAATTCTAGCCAATTTTTTCCATGGGCATACACACCTGCATCGGTACCAAATGCAATTTTCACACCCCGCTTATACGCTTTTGCAAAAGTGCCTTGAATAAAATTACCAATCACCAAGGCCTTGGCTTTTACAATATCAGGATAGTAACCAGGCTTTTTTGCGGAGTCAGCAGTTGATTTACCAGCCACAATAGTTGGTACCAAATAAGTGCCCTTCTCTTTCATTAAATCCATCACTTCTTCTGACATATAACTGCCATGCTCAATAGAATGAACACCGCCTAAAACCGCTCGTTTCATACCTTCTGCACCATGTGCATGCGCAGCCACTTTAAAACCATAATCATTGGCAGTTTGAACAATGGCTTTTATTTCTTCTACACTAAACTGCGCACCACTGCCATCTTTGGCCATACTGAGCACACCGCCTGTTGCTGTTATTTTAATTAAGTCTGCTCCATCTTTATAACGTTGACGTACCGCTTTAGCTGCGTCTTCTACACTATTCACTACGCCTTCTTTAGGACCAGGATCCCCCATTAAATCTTTTCGATAATTATTGGTAGGATCAGCGTGTCCGCCAGTGGAAGCCAAGGATTTTCCAGCGGTATATACCCGAGGTCCAACAATCCATCCTTTGTTGATAGCATTTCTTAATGCAATATTTACATTGGTACCACCTAAATCTCTAACAGCGGTAAATCCACTCATCAAGGTTTTTTCCGCAAACATGACCGATTGAAATGCATAGTCTGCTGGGTTAAACGTAAAACCATTTAAATAACTGCCTGGCCCAGTTTCAGATTCTAAATGCACATGCATATCAATTAAACCTGGCATAACAGTTAATTTCTTTAAATCGATCACTGTGCTACCAGCTGTTGCAGCGGTATACCCTTTTTGAACTTCAACAATTTTATTTCCTTCCACAACTATCGTCATTGCAGGTAGTTGAGTGGCATTTTTTACATCAATTAATTGACCACAATGAATGAATGTTCGTTGTGCAATCACCGTATTGCCGATGAATAAAATTGCAGCCAAAAAGTATTTACGCATAAAAGGTTTTTTAGGAAGTTAAGCATTCTATACTGAACAAAAAAAAGCCCGGCATTTGCCAGGCATATTCAACAACTAAAAAATTATTTATTGGGTTGAGGGGTATAACGCAAATAGGGTTTTACCACTGTAACTCCTTTCGGGAAACGTTGTATCGCATCAGCCGTGCTCACTGCAGGCACTACAATCACATCCTCTCCTTCTTTCCAATCTGCTGGTGTTGCTACACTGTATTGTGCAGTTAGTTGTAAAGAATCAATTACCCGCAATACTTCATTAAAATTTCTACCAGTAGAAGCAGGATAAGTAATCATCAATTTCACTTTCTTATCTGGCCCTATTATGAATAATGAACGAACAGTAAAAGTTTCTGAAGCGTTTGGGTGAATCATATCATAGGCATGAGAAATACTTCTGTCTTCATCTGCTATGATGGGGAAATCAACCAACGTGTGTTGGGTTTCATTGATATCTCCAATCCATCCAGCATGTTTTTCTAAACTATCCACACTTAATGCTAATACCTTCACATTTCTTTTTTCAAAAGCATCTTTCAATGCTGCAGTTCTACCCAATTCGGTTGTACAAACAGGTGTATAATCTGCTGGATGAGAAAATAAAACACCCCAACTGTTACCCAAATACTCATAAAAATCAATTGGTCCAATACTGGTTTGTGCAGCAAAATTGGGGGCGATATCGCCAAGTCTTAAAGCCATTGTATTTAATTTAGAAAGCGAATATAGTATTTTCCTACCAATTTAGTAGACTAATAAATTATCCATTAGAGGGATTGTCTCTTTCGGGAGATCGAACAGTCCTCGCTTTTTGCAATGCAGTTTTACCAAACTTATTTTTTACCGCATCAATGGCTTTATATAAATCCCCTTTTTTATCTGCCTCATCAAATAATGAGCCTTGTAGTACATGTGAAGTTAGTTCCGATAAACGAACCCCTAACAAACGTATGGGTTGACCCTTTATATAAAGTTTATGAAACAAATCAATGGCCACTGGAATGAGCTCATCATCTCGTAAGGTGTAACTGATAGAAGTTTGTTTTGAACTGGTATCAAAATTGGGGTATCGAATTTTAACTGCAATACAACCAGCCAGCTTTCCGTCTTGTCGTAATTCATACGCTACTTTTTCGGTCATTCTTACCAACTCACTTAACAAGAATTGTTCATCCGTTTTATTCTCTTCAAAAGTATTTTCAGTAGATATTGATTTTGATTCATGATAAGGCTGCACAATTCCTTCATGTATCCCTTGCGATTTTCGCCACAGATCCGCACCTGACTTCCCTAACACTTTTTCTAAAACTGCAATAGGTGTATTACTTAATTGTTGAATCGTATAAATACCCATTTGATTAAGCTTGGCATGCAAGGATTCGCCAACACCAGAAAATTTATTGACAGGTAATGGCGCTAAAAATTCTTTTTCCATTCCAGGTTGCACAAATAAATAGCCATTGGGTTTTGCTTCATCGGTGGCAATTTTTGCAACCATCTTATTACTAGCCAAGCCAAATGAAATAGGCAATCCTGTGGTCTCCGTTATTTCATTACGCAAGTCAATAGTCCATTGATAAGGATCAAAAAATTTATCCATCCCTGTTAAGTCAATGAAGAATTCATCAATAGATGCTTTTTCAAATAATGGAGCTTTGGCTGCAATAATATCTGTTACCCATCTTGAATAACGGCTGTATTCACCACGAGTACCTTTTACTAAAATAGCATGAGGACAAAGCTTCATGGCTGTTTTCATTGGCATGGCGCTACGCACACCAAACTTACGTGCCTCATAACTGCAAGTGGTTACTACTCCCCTATCAGCACTTCCGCCTACAATCACTGCTTTTCCTTTTAAAGAAGGATCATTTAACATTTCTACACTCACAAAAAAAGAGTCTAAATCTAAATGTGCAATATATCGTTGAGGGGCTTGCATGATATTAAAAGCAATATCCCCCTTTTATGTGAAGTAAAGGATCATTGTGAAAAACTAAGCTTTTATAATCCTCTGTAAATATCTAATAAGCCATCAGGTAAAGTAACATATACTTTTTGAGCTACTCGATCAATCTTATCTAAGGTTTCTGCATGCAATGGAATCAATGCTTCATTGCCTTCTAATGTAACACGCAACAATACTTGATGGGGTTGTTCAATTACTTCTTCAATGGGACCTAAATTTTCGTCTTCATCGGTAATTACTTCATAGCCTAATAAGGAGATAGGTGCATCTTTACCAGCAAGCTTTCTAAAATCGGCATCTAATAACCAAACTGGTTTAGCAGTAAATCTTGCGGCTGCTTCTTTGCTATTAACGCCTTCTAATTTTATAAAAGTTTCTTCTTCGTCTTTTGCTTTTGCTGTTTCTAAAAAATAAGGAATATAAGAGCCTTTTGTTTCTTCTACAAAAATGGCAGAAGCCTCTTTCAAGTTAGATTTTTTACCGAGAGAATGTTTTAAAATCAATTCTCCCTTCACGCCAAATACGGCTACCAATTTTCCAATATGAATATAATCCTTCATAAACGCAAGTTACAAAATGAATAGGGATAATGAAAAAGGGTCCAGTTAACTGGACCCTCTAACAGATGTATGAATGATACAATTAAGCTTCTGCAGGAGCTGATTCTTCAGCTGGAGCAGCAGACTCTTCTTGCTTCTCTTCTACTTTTTTAACTACAGGAACATAAGCTCTTTTAGCAACTTGCTTGCTCTTGTGTTCACTGTTTCTGCGGTTGATATTTTCCTCATGACTTGCATGCCATTCTTGGAATTTAGTCATTGCAGTTGCATCATCAAACAATCCTAATTTAACACCACGTAATAAGTGTTTTAGGTACAATACTCCTTTGAAAGAAAGGATTCTGCGTACAGTGTCTGTTGGCTGAGCACCTTTGTTAAGCCACTCTAAAGCTTTTTGACGATCAAGCTGAATGCTTGCAGGAACTGTTAATGGATTGTAAGTTCCAATTTTTTGGATGAACTTACCATCTCTTGGTGCACGAGCATCGGCTACTACTATAAAGTAGAAAGGACGCTTCTTACTTCCGTGTCTTTGAAGTCTCATTTTTACTGCCATGTTAAATAGAAATTTAAAGGCGTTATTAAATAGGGTTAATCCCGGTAGAAACCGGGAGCGCAAATCTAGGATATTCTAGATAATTTACCAAAGATTAGCGTTTCATACCAGGAAAACGGCCTCCCATTGGCATATTAT
The DNA here is from genome assembly GCA_943371295.1 of Synechococcus sp. UW140. Lineage (GTDB taxonomy): Bacteria > Bacteroidota > Bacteroidia > Chitinophagales > Chitinophagaceae > Sediminibacterium. The sequence continues at coordinate 17,543 of CALRUG020000052.1, forward strand.
TCATCATTTTCATCATTTGTTTCATCTGCTCAAATTGCTTCATAAAAGCGTTCACTTCGGTTAAATCTTTACCGGCACCTTTGGCAATTCTAGCACGTCTAGATGGAGTAAGGCTATCGGGGTTGGCGCGCTCGTGCGGGGTCATTGAGCTAATCATGGCTTCAATCCCCTTAAAAGCATCGTCTTTGATATCAATATCTTTAACTGCTTTACCCACCCCAGGAATCATTCCCATCAAGTCTTTTAGGTTACCCATTTTCTTGATCTGCTGTAACTGGTCTAAGAAATCCTGAAAATCAAATTGATTTTTGCGAATTTTCTTTTCGAGTTTTTTTGCCTCAACCTCATCAAATTGGGCTTGGGCTTTTTCTACCAAAGTGGTAATATCACCCATCCCTAAAATTCGTTGTGCCATCCTTTCAGGATAAAACACATCCAAAGTTTCCATTTTCTCTCCACTGCTGACAAACTTGATGGGCTTGTCTACCGTGTATTTAATAGAAAGGGCCGCACCACCCCTGGTATCACCATCTAATTTAGTTAACACTACCCCAGTAAAGTCTAAGCGATCATTGAATGCTTTAGCCGTATTCACCGCATCCTGACCAGTCATCGAGTCTACTACAAATAATATTTCTGAGGGATTAACAGCCGCCTTAATATTGGCCACTTCATTCATCATTACTTCATCAATGGCCAAACGACCAGCCGTATCGATGATGACTACATTCTTATTGGTTGCTTTGGCTTCTTTGATGGCATTTAGCGCAATGGCTACCGCGTCTTTATTTTCACGCTCGCTGTAAATACTTACCCCAATTTGTTCAGCCAACACAGTCAACTGGTCAATCGCCGCAGGACGATAAATATCTGCTGCAACTACTAAAGGACTCTTGCCCTTTTTGGTTTTTAAATAATTGGCCAATTTTCCGGTGAAAGTGGTTTTACCACTACCTTGTAAACCAGCAATTAAAATAACTGCAGGTCTTCCTTCTGTTTCAAAAACAGCTTCTTGCCCTCCCATTAATTCGGTCAGCTCATCTTGTACAATTTTCACCATTAACTGGCCTGGGCTAATGGCATTCAGCACTTTCGCTCCAACTGCTTTGTCTTTTACTTTATCAGTAAATTCTTTGGCAATTTTAAAGTTCACATCGGCGTCTAATAATGCCCTACGGATGTCTTTTACCGTATTAGCAATATTGAGTTCATTAATTCTTGCTTCTCCTTTGAGGTTCTTAAACGCTGACTCTAGTTTTTCTGATAAATTCTGAAACATAATTACCCACTTATTGATGAACGAGGTGCAAATATACTAGCTTGGCGAATTTGCACGCATTCCTTATTTTTATATTATAAATTTTAACGATGAGAATTTTTATAGTCTTACTAATTTTTGGGTTATTCAGTAGCCAAGCCCTTCAAGCACAAAGCCTTCAGGCAGAACCCCTTCAAGGAAAACCCAAGAAGATGAGTCTAACCGAAAAATCGATCGTGAAAGACAGCAGCGGTATGATTTATCCTTATGCCATTTGGAGTAAGTTGATGCAATCAGGTAATTATAGCCTTAAGCCTGTTTCATTCAATGACGACAATGATCAATTTATTCTTTTCGAATTAACTGAAAAGGATAAGGAAGAAATGATTAAGCGTACCCCCAAGCCAAAAGAGTCTACTTATTTTGTTACGGGGTCATCTTTTGGAAAGTTTAAAACGACTGATATCAATCGCAATAAATTGAACCTTCAAGAAATGAAGGGTAAAATTGTGGTCTTTAATTTTTGGTTTATCAACTGCCCACCTTGCAAAAGAGAAATTCCAGAATTAAATAAACTGGTTGAAAAATACAAAGACAGAAATGATGTGGTTTTTATTGCAGTGGCTTTAGACGACAGATCTGATTTACTTGAC
>CALRUG020000053.1:0-19103 GCA_943371295.1 Synechococcus sp. UW140
CTATATTCTCCGCTACTTTTATGCCATTCATATATATATATGCGGTATGATTGATGGCACCAAACTCAATAACAGTTTGTTTGTTTTTATATGAACTTGGAATAGAAATGCGTTTCTGGTACCAAGCCCATCCATAATGGGTTTGATTGCTGTCTTCTATATTCCATGTGTGTGGAATTGATAAGGTTCTTGCATTAGATAGTGTGCCTAAATACCACTCGCGTTTAAATCCCTCCGATTGTTTATCGGTTACAAATTGCCACTGATTATTGAGGTGAACTGTATCGCGTTGTGCAAACAACGACAATTGACTAAAACATATAAAAACAAAAAAGACAAAATATTTAATGCGAAACATTTTTAAAATTTTAAACTATCCAATCATAATAATAGGCCGCCGATCTAACGAACCACTGGCACAATCGTAAACATATACTTCGCGGGATTTTGCCAATTTGTTCCGCTGAGTTTTCCAATAGGGATTTTGATACGCACTTCATTCCAACCTTTCTTCAATTCAATCAAAGTTGGCTCGCGGTACTCATACCCTTCATCTATCAATGGAATTTCTGCATTCCCTTTTTGTCCTGCTCTTTTCCAAACTGGGGGTGGAACAATGGCTCCGTTCACCATAACGGTTGCTTGGTGTTCATTCCACGAAAAAGCAGGTGGAGAATCGGTTGCAGGAGAACGAGATAAATTATTAAAGCCTATCCAAAATGGTTTAGTGGTAGATTCATCACTCCAAATTTGAGTGGTCGCATACCATACCTGATTGGGTTTAATGCTGTCGATGGCACCCTTAATTAATGGCGCCCACCAATGACGCAATACGACTGTTCCTCCAGTTTCGGTTTTATAAAAATATTTAGCGCGTGCATTCGCGTTGAAAAAATTCTCTTTTGTGTCAGCATCTTTTTGGAATGGGCCGTAGAGTTTCCATTCCAATGAAGACTGTGGTTGATAAGGAAAAGTATATTTAATCCCACGTGAATCCGATGAATTAAAATATTGCTGTTTATGATTGATTAAACGCGACTCAAATTCAGCAAATGCCGTTTCATCTCCATCGCAGATATTTGCAATCCAACCTGGTTGACCCCCTCCTCTCCAACTCCTTTCAGCAAAAGCCAACATAGCAGGATACACCGGATTCATTTTTAATACATCTTCTTGTGTTGCAACTGCCCGATCATGCCATGTACAAATAATGGCGCCCAATGCATTATTATCTCCACTGTTTCTATTGGCCAACTGTCTATTGAAAATAGTAGTAACCGATTCCAATGGATCCATATGATTCAAATACAAATGCCTTGAATCAATATACTGCACTTGTTTGTCGTTGGTGATCTTTCCCAAATCATCCATCCACAATTGTCTGATGGTACTGTCTAAAAAGTTTCCACCTGGTTGCCATCCAATTACTTTCTTTCCAAAGCTTTGAATATGCTTGGTTATTTCAGGAATAAAATGGGGATTGGTGATTTTTACTTCGTCTGCGCCAATATGGATATAGGGCACATCATAAGTGGTACAAAATTCTTTTAAAATATTTTTCACATATACCATTCCAGAATCCGACTGCATATCTACTTTCATGGCCCGCTTGAATGCAGCACTATGACCAGGCATATCTATTTCTGGAACAAATAAAATATTACGCGCTTTACAATAAGCAATCAACTCTTTAATTTCCGCTTCGGTATAATACATGCCTTTGTTGTGCAGCATATGTTCCGGTGCTGTTAGTTGCGGATATTGTTTAATGGCTATTCTCCATGCAATGTCTTCTGTTGCATGAAAATGAAATACATTCAGTTTATACTTCGCCATGATATCAATTTGCTGTTTCAGCAAATCCATCGACAAATAATTTCTTCCCACATCAATCATATAGCCTCTCCAAGCAAATGCAGGCGAATCCTTGATTTCAACAGCATCAATAGTTTGACCATTGCGTGCCAATTGTGTTAAGGTTTGCATGGCATTGAATACACCCGTTTGGGTTGCCGCTTTGATGGTGATTTGAGTGGGGCTTACGTTTAGTTCGTAGCCTTCTTTATTTTCAATCGTGTAATTTTTGGCTAATCCATTTGTATTTACCAACTCGATGTTGACATGCTGCTCCAAAGACTTCGCAGGATTAATGGTATAATACCCTTCCATCCAATTTACCTGTTTGGGCATGGGAATCAATGCAGGCTTCTCGGTTAATCCAAAAACTTTCGGATAAATCAAATGACGCCAATGTTGGTAACCTGCTCCAGTTAAATGCAATCCATCATTGGTATATCTTACATCTAATAACCCCTGCGCATCTACAAACTTCGAATGCAAATCAATGTACTCAAATCGGTGTTTTGCTGCCGCATCCTTCAACAATTGATTCGCAAGTATTACTTGAGCTCCTTTACTCACTTGCCCCGGGAACTTACCAAAGCTCGCATTCACTGGTAAAATACTTTCAATGAAAACTTTTGTACTAGGGCTCTCTTGCTGTATAAAATCATTAATCAGTAATATATTTTTCACTACCGAATCGGGAGATACCCCCCTGCCCAAATCATTAATCCCAATCATTAAAAATACTTTGGCAGGTTTTCGGCTTGTCACTTCTTTTAACCGATGAATAATACCTGAAGTCATATCGCCGCTAATACCTCTATTTTTAACGCGTATATCATTGAATAATTCGTACCATTCACTACCATCATTAATGCTATTTCCTAAAAAAATAATATCGCCTTTAGAAGCCGGCATTGATTTAAATAAACTATACCGCTGATGATAATAAGTAGTAAATATTGAATCCGGATAAGTGGGTAAAACAACTTGTGAAATACCCGACAATGATATTCCCAACAAGAGTACACAAAAGAGCAGGACCAATTTGTATAAAAAATTATTTTTCATAGCATTTTATTCAACAATGAATTCATCTGCAAAAATCCAAGCTGGTTTGCCTTCCCCTGAATGACCTTTGGGTAATTGATTGAGCACTTTAGCCGTTACCCTTACAAACCTTGCTTTCATTGATGGAAACGAAGCAGTAAAGTTGTTGATTAAAGCTTTTTTCTCCTGCTGTGATACTGGATTGGCAACTGTTTTTATTTCAGTAAAATTTGTTCCATCTAACGACACTTCAAACTTAACCCACTCAGGCATCATAATCCAATCATTGTAATTTTGCAAACAACCCAACGACAGTAATTGAATATTTTTTTCTTCTTCTAAATCAACAACCGCAATTAAATCCTTTGCAGCTATTCCATGCCAAAATTGATTGATAGTTGTAGTACCTTTTATTCCATCTGTTAATGAATTAGGGCCATCCGCCATATAATACCGGCTGATTGGATAGGTATAATTCACTTTTTTTCCGATGGCTTTATGTAAAGCAAAAGATTGCTCAGCAGGGACCAGACTTTTTACTTCTCCGTTCATTACCGAAGCTGCTTTGATTGTTACCGATGAATTAATTTCAACAGGACTTTCATAAAGTTGACTTTGCAAAGAAGGTTGACTCCCATTGGTGGTATAATAAATTTGTCCTTTATATGCTTCTGTTGAAAGCGTTGCAAACAGTTTGCCCTCTTTTAAAATGGGTTTAATTTCTACTTTAAAATTTCCTTTACTATAGTTTAATCCCTTCTGATCAAATCCCTTAAAATGTTGCTGAAGTCTTTCATTAAATCCTGCCCAATCTTTCGACTGTTTTGGACTCCACAACACTTCAGACAAAGCCAACATTCTAGGCAACACCATGTATTCTACTTGCTTAGGTGTTGTTACATATTCTGTCCAAAGATTGGCTTGCGCACCTAATACATGGCTTGCTTCTTGCTCATTCAATTCTTTGGGTAATGGTTCATAATGATATACTTTCTTAAGCGTATTAAATCCACCAATAGCAACAGGTTCAGACGCAGGATCTCCTTGATAATGGTCAAAATAAACAGGATTTCCTGGCGTCATCACTACATCATGATTCATTTTGGCTGCAGCAATTCCACCTGCTTCGCCCCTCCAACTCATGACAGTTGCTCCAGGGGCCAAACCTCCTTCGAGTATTTCATCCCAACCAATGATTTTTCTTTTTTTACTGCTTACAAATTGTTCAATTCTCTTGATAAAATAACTCTGCAATTCTTCTTCGTCTTTTAATTTTTCGGTACGAATTCTTTGCTGGCACTTTGCACATTTTTTCCAGGCTGTCTTATCTACTTCATCCCCCCCAATATGGATGTACTTTGATGGAAATAATTGAATCACTTCAGTTAATACATTTTCCAGGAAATGAAAAACCGAATCATTTCCTGCACAGTAATTAGAAGACATATTCGTATAATTACCCCCTGTTAAAGGCAACTGTGGTTGTTGCGCACAACTTAAAAAAGGATAGGATGCAATAGCGGAAGCCACATGACCTGGCATTTCAATTTCTGGAACAACCGTAATATTTCTTTGTGCTGCATAAGCAATAATCTCTTTGATTTGTGCTTGGGTATAGTAACCCCCGTATCTTGGAGCTTCACCTTCCTTAGCCTGCGGCCTAGATCCCCAAACAAGATTGGTTTGATCAACACGCCAAGCACCAATATTAGTGAGTGCTGGATATTTTTTTATTTCAATTCGCCAGCCTTGATCATCTACCAAGTGCCAATGAAAAGTGTTGAACTTATAGGCGGCTAATAAATCTAAATACTGCTTAATTACATTGGGACCGAAAAAATGCCTACTAACATCTAAATGCATTCCTCTCCATTTGAATCGAGGAAAATCAGTTACTTCCATGCAGGGCACCACCAGCTTTGCATTCGTTCTGATTGCAGGTAATGTTTGCAATAAAGATTGAATTCCATTGATGATTCCTGCTGGCGCATTGGCTTTAATCTCAATTGACATTTGAGTAACTATTAAGTGATAACCCTCATCTCCAATTACTGCATCTTTAATGATTGCAAGTATAATTTTTTGTTTCGCTTTTTTTACAACAGGTAACTTTAAATTAATCGGCAGACTCAATCCTGAGATCTCATTTATTGCATTGCGTAAAAATATTCCCGCTGATGCTAATTCTTTCGACTGCTGCGGAATTTCAATCTGGGTTTGTTCATTCACAGTAAACTCGCCCTGCTGTTGTTTTAAGCTAACAGGAGCAGGAATAATGCTGATTTGCTTGCTTTGTGCAAATAAGCAAACGGGGAAAAGGAAAATAATCAATAAATATTTCACAGTAGTTTATTTTTAATGAACCTTGATTTTAAAAGTGGAAGCAGGCAGTAGTTCGCTATTGACCAAATTACCATCACTGAAAGACTTCCATCCATAATATACAAAATCAGGTTTTATTTTAGTGGGAATATGAACGCTATTTTGCTCAATGGTTGCTGTTGTACTATTTTTCCCATCCAATGAAAACCCTTTTACTATTCCATCACCAGCAGCCTGTAATCCTTTACCAGCATACTGAAATGAAACAATCACTTCTCCATTCATATACTTTGCTTCAATTGGCAATGGACCCGATGGCAATATATTTTGTTGATAGGTTTTATTCAATGCCCATCTAGCCAATCTTTCTCCCACTATTTTTTTATTGGTAGGATGCACATTGTCTTTTAATCCATAATCGGTGCACACAGCCATACCCGAAAATGGAATCAACTCCAACAATCTACGTTGCTCATTTCTAAACTGAGGCCAAAAATGTCCTTTATACTTCAATGTATCAATGGATGAAAGTTGCACATAGTAAAAAGGCAATTGTGAATTTTTAAATCCAATTCTGTAATCTTGCACCATGAGCTGCGTTAATGCTGCATACTCATTTACACGCTCCATTTCTTGTGCATTACTTTCGCCCTGGTAATTAATCACTCCTTTAATTGCCAACGGAAACAAGGGCTTGATACCAGCTTCATATGCATGACTTGGCTTAAATGGATGTTCAGTACCTGTTCGTAAATTTTGATTGCCTCTTTCTTTTACCCAAACTGGAATGGCAGGATTCGTTAGCCATGGTTCAATTGCTTTTTCGCTGAATATTGAACTGCGCTTTAAAATATCCAAACCAATATAGGTTTCCAAAGGCGCCCCTGCAATGGATAAATTAATCAACCCAATTGGGATATTTGTTTGGGCAAGTATTTCTTTTCCATAATAATAAGCCACTGCACTCATAGCCCTGAAACTATTGCTATCACTCACTTGCCAAGTAGTAGGTACAAAGAACTTTGATGGATGCATTATTTGCAGCACCGAATCAGAAAAGTACTGATTGAAAATATTTTTACCCGCGTAACTAGGATTATACAATCGGAGTAAGGGTTGGTTGGCTGTTGCCATTGCTTCGCGATAATACATTTCGCGTTGCATGGGCCACTCCATATTGCTTTGGCCAATGCATATCCAAATATCACCCAATAGCACATTGCTGATGAGTATATTTTTTTTACCAGAAATGATTTTTAAATCACGTGGCTGCGAACTCGCTGATTGTGGATGCAAATAAACACTCCAAGTGCTATCGCGCTTCACCCGCGCTACCGCTGAATTCTCACGCTGAACTACCGCTGAATGGTCGCGTTGTGCAACAGCTGAAGCACTCGCTGTAGCCGGTCGCGACAGCGTTACTCGTACTCTTGCACCCGGCAATCCCTTTCCCCATATATGTATAGGCTGGTCTCGCTGCAACACCATATGGTCGGTAAAAATTTTATTGACGCTTAGAAAGTTTACTTCCCGAACAATCCCACCATTGCTATACCCGCCACTAGTAGACTGCGCCATTAGCAAAGTCTGAGAAAAAGCCAAACACAACATTATCCCATAGCGCCACAGCCCCTTCATGACAAATACGATTTTAGCAGCTGCATACAATACCATTCTTGACGAGGCAAATGAAATGGCCCTTTGTATAAATTCCCTTTTGCCGTTTGTGCAATGCTTCCATCACGGTGTAAATAACCAAACCATTCTCCATTTGCTGGATCCAAGAAATGTTTGTACGAATAGTCATGCACCATTTTATGCCATTGCGCATACTTTTCATTGCCCGTCATTAAATAAGCTAGTAATGTGGCAATGATTACTTCGTTATGTGGCCACCAGAATTTCATGTCTTGCCAATACTCTTGTACCGGCTTATTGTATACATCTCTAAAATAAAGTATACCTCCTTGCTCCTTGTCCCATCCACGTTCCCACATATAATCTAACATTCTACAACCTAAGTTTATTAAATGCGGGTCGTTATTTCTATGTTTGGCTTCATGCAAAATAAACCAAGCTCCTTCCATGGCATGTCCTGGATTTAATGTGCGTCCATCTATATGATCAATGATGGATCCGTCTGGTGCCACTTGTTCCATCACACATTGTATATCGTCTTTTACAAAATAGGTTTCAATCTCCTGAATCCATTTGCTGATCCACTCGTCGCAAGGTGCATAACCAATGGTTTCACGCAATTGCTGAGCGGTATTCATCATGATCATGGGAACGCCAATACCCTTACTAGGTCTGGTATTAGTGTATTTAGGTTGCAATAACCCTGGTGTAGTGGCATATTGAATACATAAATCAAAAACACGTCTTGCATTGGCAGCGGCTGTTTCATCTCCAGAAGCTTTTGCATAAGCGGCGGCCGCAATCACATAAAATGTCTCTGAAAAAAAATACCTTCTCTTACGAATGGGCTTACCATCACGGGTTACATGAAAAAACATTTGACCATCCGTATCAAAACAATGTTGATTTAAAAAATCATAGCCCAATTTTGCGCCTGCCAACCATTCTGGTTTTTGTTCTACCGTATTATATAAAGTAGACAACATCCATGTAGCACGTCCTTGTATCCACACTGCTTTGTCGTCGTCAATTAATGAACCATCTGCATCACGCATCAATAAAAATCCACCATGCTCCTGATCATATGATCGCGGGAACCAAAATGGAATGGTACTATTTAATAATTGATTGCTATAAAAAGACTCCAGCGATGCTAATTCTTTTTCCGAATAAATCATTTCACTCATTATTTAATTATAGACGACACAGGTACTTTTACAAAAAACAAATCCTTGGTGCCTTCGTATAAGATCCCAATGGTTTCTGCATCAATCTGCGTTAATGAAGAGTAGCCATAACAGTTGCGCTCGTCAATTAATAATTGATTTGCTGGCAACCAAGTTTGTCCTAAATCTAAACTGGCTTTGATGGTAATATCATATCTACCACTGGTAGTATTTGGATTGCTAAAGAACAATACTTCTTTTAGTACTCCCTTTACTTTTACAGTCGCTTTAATTAAACTACCCATACAAACCGGGTCTTGCAATGCATTGTATGAGGTTGAATGTTCAGTCCAGCTGGTTCCTAAATTGGTAGTGGTAGCAACACTTCTATACGATCCTCTATTGTCGCGCATATTCAACATTAAAGTGCCCGGTGTGGTTTCTACTACCTGACTCTCTGTTGTATTTGATTTTGGCCCATTTAAATTTCCAATCCAATTGGCTCCATGGTCTGCACTGTAAATAATGGTTGAATAAGGCATTTTATTTTCGTTCCAATATTGTGCGGCAAAAACAAGTTTGCCATCTTTCATTGCAATGCCCGATCCTGGACCATTAAAAAACAAATGCCATTTTGGGTTTTTAATTTGAGGTGTTATCGTATATGGTGCAGACCAAGTAATTCCATCATCCTCACTACTCACTAACACAAACTGTCCAGTGGTATCTGGAGATATTCCTGGTAATGATCCTGCAATAGAACGATTGCCCTTACTCCACAATGCTGCTACCCATATTTTTTTTGTTATGGGATCAAATAGTATGGCTGGATCACCCACTCCGTTGTTATCGTGCGGCGCTCCCATATCCATGATTATTTTCATGGGCTCCCAAGTTTTTCCGCTATCGGTAGATCTGCTCAAACCCACGTCTATATTGCCTGGCAAGTCGGCACTATTTTTATATCGAATATCATATACAGACAATAAAGTTCCTTTATTGGTTGCAACAATTCCTGGTATGCGATAGGTATTTACATTGTCATCTCCTGCTTTGCGAACCGCTGTTCCTTTTAGTTTTGCATAGTTACCAGCTGGTTGAGCAATGGTCAATTTTTTTCCGTTTGCTTGTATTAAATCGGTTGCCCTTAATTCTAAAACACCATCAATGCTTGCATCATTTTTTAGTGTAACACTCATCCAAATAAAATGAAGCCCAGGAGCCAACTTCAATGTAAGTGGTACATTAAAATTGGCACTGGTGGGCTTACTATTCGCAAGGGGGGTACTAGTCGAAAAAGGTTCAGCAATGGTTTGATAAAAGGTAATATTATCAATATCATTGATGGCACTGGCATTGATGCTGCAATTCATTCCACTAAATGATTGTGGGGTATTATCTGCAGGAATAAAAATATTCACTCGAAAAATTGCATTGGTAGCCAACCCTTTCAAAACAGGAATATCAGGGGTATATGCAGATACTTTTATTTCTCCTGTTATAGGTGTAGTTGATTTTTTAGCACAGCCTACTGCTGGTATCAGTAGAAGTACTAGTAAAGGGTAAAAAATATGTTTTTTCATTTTTGTTGAATTATGCTTCTATAAAATCATTGTGCTTTGGACGCAATACGGTTAATTGCAACGCAAGCGCAGCAACAACCACAATGGCCATCATAGCAAAGTCTTTACCAAGGCTGCCCCCATCGGAACTCTTCCCTAATAAATTCGTAATAAATGCTCCAGCAAATACGCCAGTCATATTCATGAGTCCATAAGCAGTTGCCCTATGTTTAGAAGAGATGAATTGACAAAGTATGGGCATATTATTTGCATCAAACATGCCATAGCCAAATCCAAAAAAGAATACGGCTCCTACTAAATGAATCATGGAACTACCTAAACCAATCAATAACAAAGCGGGTATAGTCATGGCCAATCCGATGGAACTGGTATATACTCTACCTCGAATATTTTTTTGCACCCATTTGTCGGAAAGTATGCCGCCAAAAATCACCCCTAAAAATGAGGAAGCAGCAATAGTGATGGTAGACAATGGTCCTGCTTTAGACATATCAATGCCTAAGTTCTCAGAGAATAAAGTAGGCAACCAATTTTTTACTCCCCATCCTGGTAAACTAGGAACAGCAAAATAAAATAGGATGACCCAAAAGGAAATATTACTGAAGAGCGTGGCTAAGCCTTTGAATAAAGATTCACGATTGAATGATTTTGTTTCTGAGTTTAAGTGGGCTGATGCATCGTCTGCAAGCGTTTCAGTTGCTGCGCCACCAACTTTCTTCTCTCGCAAAAAAATGATCAACACTACCGAGTATATAATTCCAATCAATCCAAAACTAATAAACGCTTTTTGCCAAGAAAATTCAGCAGCAATGGTTGCGCCAAATCCACCCAAGGCTTGCCCCATATACAATCCAGTCATATGAATACCCACAGCCAATGAGCGCGTTTTTGAACTATGGTAATCTGCAATCAAAGATAATCCTGCAGGAATATACAATGCTTCACTAATTCCCATACCAGCACGCAACCAATACAATTGATCAAAGGTTTTGGCAAAGCCCATTGCAAATGTGATTGCACTCCAAACAAATAAGCTTCCTACAATTAACCGCTTTCTGTTCAATCTGTCTGCAATCATTCCAGAAATAGGACTCATGAATCCATAGATCCATAAAAATATGGCCATTAAATATCCAAAGTTGGTAGCAGATTGCAACTCCTGAATATCTATTTGCATAGAGGGCTTCATAGTGCTTAGCATCTGCCGATCCATATAATTCAATAGCGCTACTACCCAAAGCAGGGCAACTACTATCCAAGGATATTTTTTATTATGGATCATTGGTGGTTGGGATGAATCGTGGCTTTTAAAATATGCGGAGACCTTACTCCTGCTTTAATTTCACCCGATGGTATATAAATGGCATCATTCCATTTCACTGCGCTGGTGGTAACGGGTGTATCATAAGGAATGGTTCCAATTACTTGCCATTGATTCGTTTTGGCTTGATACAACAATACTTCTTTACTAAATCCTGGATGTGCTTCTTGTAATTGGTTTTTTTGGCTAATCAGGGTTTGTTTTTTAACTGGATCTGTTTCTAGTGTTATAGCAGCCAATAATTTTTCTACTTGAGAAAATACGGTTCCCCTGTCTCCGCCAAAAACAACCACTTGATCTAAATTGTACCAGCTACCTGTTCCTGCACTTAAGGCGTAAGGCAATGGTGCTTTTTCTTTCCAAGTATGATTGTTCAAATCATACGCATAAACTTCTTGGTATAAAGTACTGATTCCATTGTTATTTTTCTTTCTGCCTCCTATCAAGTACAACACTTGTTGTTGATTATTCGCTAATCCAACTAATACAGCATGCGAAACGGCATGTGGAATAGTAGGAAGTGTTTTCCAACCAGCTTTGGTATTGGTTAAGTCTAATTCAAAAAAATAAGTAGTAGCTTCTTGAGCGGTTTCACCTCCTGCAACAAACACTTTATTATTAATAAAAGTAGCAGCTGCATTGGTTAACCCAATGGGCAAGGATGGATAAGCAATTACTTGTAGGGCTTTTTTTAGCTGATTCCATTGCAACATCCATACTTTGTTTGTGATGCCTTTTTCATTTTCACCTCCAATATATAAGACCCCTTTTGATGTGTTACATACTGCAGGATAAGCAATAGACTCAGGCAACTTTGCTTTTTGTTGCACTATTTGTAATTGTCCTTTGTTTTGTTGGTACACATAAATATCCGAGTGGTATATTTTTTTTCCACCCTGCCAAGGCATGGCATCTGGAAAATTAGCACCCCCTGCTACTAGTAAATGGTTTTGGTGCACACCTGTAACCGAACCAGCAAAACCAAGCGCCATTTGCTTTCCGGCTGCTGGTGGCAATGTAGCTGCAATATTAAATTGTACCAACCATTGAGCAGGATTTTGTGCTACAATTTGATCAGCTATTAACATAAGCAGGATACAAATGATATGATAATATCGTTTCATTAAAGGGCATTTGTAGCAGTGGGTATTTTAGAACTATACTGTTCAAATCCTAATAAAGCCACATCTTTTTTAAATTGCTCAAACTGTGCTCCATCCATATTTTTCACTGGCAATCTAAAGCTACCACAATCTAATCCAATTAATTTCATGTAGGCTTTACCTGTAGCAATTCCCCCATACTTGCCCAACAATCGAATCATATCGATGGATTGTTGTTGTAATTGTTGTGCTTTTTGTAAATCTCCGTTATTGAATGCTTCAATTAATTCATGGTATAAAGGAGCTGCATAATTGTACGTGCTTCCAATAGATGCCTTGGTGCCAATGGCCAATGCAGGCAACATATTTTCGTCTCTACCCCAAACCATATCATACTTTCCATTTTGGTATTGGAGGCAAGACAAAAAATCCATAAAATCTTCGTGTGTATATTTTATTCCAGCAAAATTGGGAATTAAACCATCTACTGCTTTTAATAAATCATACATAGCAAAACCAACTCCAGTTAAAACAGGTATATGATAATAATAAAAAGGCATACCGGGAACAACTGCTGCAATTTCTTTGCAACAAGCAGCCAACATGTCAACATTGGCTGGTTTAAAATAAGAAGGCGCTGTAAAAGACACTGCGTCTAATCCGATGGATTGTGCATGCAATGCCAATTCCTTTGCATCTGCAATACAGGTGCCTCCTAATAAAGGCATTGCAGAAAATTGATGATCATTTTTAGTGCAGGCAGCCCAGGCTTCTGCTACAGCCATTTTCTCGTCTTTGGTTAATGATACTCCCTCGCCTGTTGAACCACATATAAATGCACCTGTAACCCCATTGGCTTTTAACATTGCATAATAAGCAGGTATCAATGTTAAATTAACACTGCCATCATTATGCATGGGTGTAAACGGCGCTGCAATCAGTCCTTGTAAATGCGCATGTTCCATTGTACAATAATTAAATAGAATAAATACAAGGGGCATTTAACTGCCCCTTGTTAAACCAAAACTACCATTTATGCTTGCTTAATAAAACAATTTTTAATACCCTGCAGTTTGTTTTAATAATGGGTCTGCATTTAACATTGCCAATGATAATGGCAATAAAAATTTAGCCGTACTGCTTGGATTTAAAAAGGCTGGATTTATATTCGCATACACATAAGTATCACCTGCTCTGCGCAAACTCCACCAACGCTTTCCTTCACCTATAAATTCTCTTTGATCTTCTTCTAAAATGGCATTCATATTAGCGGTTAGGCTACCACTTACATATGGCGTATATCCAGCACCATATGCTCTTAGTCTAATGGCATTGATTTCAGCAGAAATATCTTCTCCCAATTTTGCTTTGGCTTCTGCTAATAACAACAACACATCTGCATAGCGATAAATAGGATAATCGTTGTTGTAAATTTGAGAAGTACCTGCAACCGTTCCTATATATTTAGTTAGCATGACACCTCTAATTGCAAAAGGTGCAGCATTACCATACATCACACGGAATGTATTGGCAATTCGCTGATCGGCAGCACCCGTAGTTAACTTAGTAAGAATAGCTGGATTAATACCCACTCGGTTAGCACCATTTACATAAGGATAAACAGTAGATACGGTTGGTGTTGCAGCCTGTGTAAACGATAAAGTATTTGCCTGAATAGAGTTAACAGAGAAGCTTCCGAAGAAAGTCAACTGTGCTTGTTGCAACTCGTAGTTTATTGCAAAAATCATTTCAGGATTATTCACTTTTTTGGTGGGATCAAAAATGTCTCTATAGTTGGCTTGTAAGTTTAGAGTAGCACCCTGTAAATTTCTTACTTCTAGTAATGCTGCTTTAGCAGTAGTTAAGTCCGCAGTTCCGCCACCCATATGGGTTCCAGACCAAATAAATGCATCCCCTTTTAAAACTAAAGTGGCTAACTTACTCCATACCACTCGCTTATCTGTTGATACAGGAGTTGATGTTCCAAACAATTCCAACGACTTTGCAATATCTGCTTTCACTTGAAGCATGATAGAATCCGCTCCAGTTCTTGGCTTATAGGTTTCTGCTGTATTGGTTAATGTTTCAACCGGTTCTGTATTCAAAGGAACTGCTCCCCAAGTTCTTAGCATAGTATAATATACATATGCTCTTAAGCCATGTACTTCTGCTAAGATTCTTGTTTTTTCTGCATCTGGCAATGGGGTCTGTGGTATAATCTTAATAACATTATTAAAATTATACAGCAAATTGTACATGCCACCCCAGTTGGTAAACGGCACGTTTAATGCACTGATATTGTGTCTGTACAAATTTTGCAAGCCACCATCTACGCTTTCAGTAAATACGCCATCCACCCAAGTGTCTCCACGCATTTCTCCTAATTGAAAAAAGGTACTTGCATAAGAACGGAACAAACCATAGGTTCCATAATACAGTGTTCTTGCTGCGTTAGGGTCTTTCAACGCTTGGTCTTTGCTGATGCTGCTTTGCGGCACCACTTCATCTAATTTTTTGGTGCAAGCCGTAACACTTAGCATTACTAAGAGCGAACTTGCTATAAAAAGTTTATTGTATTTCATTTCAATCATTTTTAGTTTGAACAATGCATTATAATGTTACTCTTACTCCAATGGTTAATCTTCTTGGTAATGGGAATTTACCTTGGTCTACACCACCCACTTCAGGGAAGTTACCACTGTATCCAGAAAGATAAAATAAGTTAGAGCCGGTAACATTTACACTGAGTCCTTTTACTCTATTAGCTAAATACTTGCTAATAATGCTGGTAGGCAAATCGTACGCTAAAGTCAATTCTCTTAGCATAACATAATCTCCCTTCTCCCATAAATTGGCTGCAGGGTTATTACCACTCGCATCAGTTGCATAGTTTCTACCTTGGTTTGCCCAATAATATCTAGGCATGGTTCCTGTTGGATTGGTTGGTGACCATGTTTTTAATACATCAGTAGTAGAGTTCTGTGAACCTTGTACTTGGCTTAATCCTCTTACGATTTGGTTATTTAAAATCACAAATCCAAAAGCATAATCAAACTGTGCATACAAACGAATGCCTTTGAATGAGCTGGCAATATTGAATCCACCCATATGCTGAGGAGTTGTTCTTCCTACATAAGTGAACTGACGACTATCAATGGTATCATTCGGATTTACTTGGTGCCATTGTGCATCTCCCAATTGTTTAATGCGCTTATTGTTATAAGGCAAGAATGCATTGTATACATTCGCATCTCTAGCAATCGTTGATGGATCAGTATAAATACCATTCCATTTTGGTGCCCATACTTCATCTAAACCAATGCGCTGTCCTTCTACTAATCCACCTACATATATTTGCTTGCCTGGATTGTTTGGATCCCATACAAAGAAACCACTGGTTCTATTTCCATCTAAACCATTAAAAGGTAATTTCTTTGCATAACTTTTTACATGATAATAGTTTGCTCCTACAGATAAACTGAATCCATCTTCGGTTTTTGATTCAATGATTTTTGCATTCACTGCCAACTCAATTCCTCTATTTTGTAGTTGACCTAAATTAGTCGTAAAGCTGTTAAATCCTGTTTGAGAAGAAATATTTAAACCCGCTAATTTGTCGAATACATTTCTTACAAAATAATCTACGTTTAATGTGATTTTCTCGTTAAAGAATCCTGCATCTAATCCAAAGTTTAAGCTATTGGCACGCTCCCATCTCACATCTGAATTAATATAGTTGGCTACATAAGTTCCACCAAATCCATTGTAAGTTCCTGCATTATTATATACTTGTGAAGTTGCAAATAAACCCAATGAACTTACATTACCGTTTACTCCATAGCTCAATCTTGGTTTAATTCTATTTACATATTTAGACAAAGCACTGTTCTTGTAAAATGCTTCCTCATGTAAATTCCATCCCAATGAAACCCCTGGGAATGTACCGTAGTAATTTCCTTTTTTCAAGCGGCTCGATCCATCCACCCTTACAACTGCAGTTAATAAATAACGATTCATGTAAGAATAGTTCAAACGTGCAATAGAAGATGCAATTCTTTCCCACTGATCAAAGTTGGATGATGCACCTGCTGGGTTTACAATGGTTGTTCCTTGCACGTTCGGTGGTGTTGCTGCAGTTAACCAAGGAATTAAATCGGTTGGTGAACCCTGTGCAAAACCAGATGTTGCATAGTTTTTATAATCGTAAAATTCTACTCCAGCTAACGCTGTTATATTGTGCTCTTTAAATCTTTTACTGAATTGTAAAAATGCATTGGTAGTATACTGCATGGTTTTATTGGTATTAAAACTAGCAGCCCTATTGGTATTCATTGCTCCACCATTTCCTTGTTGAAAAGCTTTGGTAAAGAAATTATTATTGGTGTACTGATAGTACCCAGAACCACTTGCCAATACTTTTAAGTAAGGTAAAATGGTGTACTCTAAATTGATACCGCCTAAGAAACGTTGTTGATTGGTATTGTTTACTGTTAGGTTACTCCAATAAGCGGGGTTTCCTAAAGTAACATCGTTTGGACCAGGCAATATTTCGCCTGTTGCATAATTGGTGTAACGACTAGTAGGAGCTACTCCTACAAAACGCTGCAATAATCCGCCAGCGGCGCCACCTTCTGG
This sequence comes from Synechococcus sp. UW140, assembly GCA_943371295.1. Lineage (GTDB taxonomy): Bacteria > Bacteroidota > Bacteroidia > Chitinophagales > Chitinophagaceae > Sediminibacterium. Next base: position 16,664 of record CALRUG020000053.1, read on the forward strand.
ATCCACATTATTAAACCCTCCATATGGCAATGCTTGTTCAACATTGTATGCGCTAATATTGGTAGTAACTTTTAATCTTTCGCCAATATTTAATCCTCCATTAAAGTTAAGATTCAATCTTTTTAATTGAGATCCAATGATCATACCATTGTCTGTTACTGAACCCAACGACAATGCATAGTTGCCTTGTTCATTTGCTCCAGAGAAATTGATATTGTGTTCACTGGTATTGTTTTGTTGCAAAATCATCAATTCTCTTTCTCTTGCACTTAAGTCTACAAATACCAAACTATCTATTTGGTTAACGTTAAATGGATTTGGGTCTACTAATAATTTCCATCTTGAATCGTTCAATAAAAAGCGATTGGCATTGTTTAATAACTGTGTAGTGTACAAACCAGTATTTGAAGTCCATCCAGAATTGATTGCCCATCCCCATGCTCCTAATAATTGGTTGCGATCGGTAGTCATGGCGCCTGCATTATTATCTAGAGAGTCTCCTCTAAAACGCGCTTGTAAACCCAAGCGGTTCATTCTAATATAATCAGATGCATTTAAATACTCAGATGGATTTCTACGAATATAGTTGGTGGTATTATTATACGAATAAGTTACTTGTGCTTTTCCTCTTTTTCCTTTTTTAGTTGAAACCAACACTACTCCATTCGCTGCTCTTGCACCATAGATTGCTGTTGATGCAGCATCTTTTAATAAATCGATGCTGGCAACATCATTGATGTCTAAACCATATAAAGATGGAACGATTACTCCGTCTACTATAAAGAGTGGTGTGCCACCTCCAGCAAAATCGGTACCTCCTCTAAATGTAATTGAAGGAGTGGTACCTGGCTGACCTGTACGTTGTTGAATTCTTAAACCTGGTACATTACCTTGTAACACGGTTGCTACGTTGGTTGTAGGACTGTGCTCAAAAGTTTTAGGATTCACCGATACTACAGCACCAGTTAATTCCTTTCTTTTTTGAGAACCATAACCTGTTACTACCACATCTTCTAATTCAGAAACAATAGCTGATAAGGTAATATCTAGAACTGCACTTGCGCCCACCACTATTTCTCGGGGAGCAAATCCAATCATGGTAAATACCAATGATTTTCCTTCGGCAACATCAATGGTAAATACACCAGATGCATTGGTTTGAGTTCCTGTTTTTGTACCCTTGATGGTAACGGAAACTCCTGAAAGAGGTTTGGCCTCATCGTTCAGGATGGTTCCTGAAACCTTTTTGGTTTGGGCTAATAACGCAGTGGAGAGCATTGTGAACAACGCAACAACACAGAGTCTAAAGCAGTTTAAGTTCATGGCGCGCAATTTTGGTTTTTTTGTATTATGTATGACATAAAAATAATTAGCTTTTACTGAAACTGCAAAATAAATTTTAACAATTACGTAATATATTGATTTTTAAGCTCTTATGAGTTAGTTGAAAATTAGCTGCATTTTTGGTAACTTTACCATTGTTAAATATTAAGTAATACATATTCTGGATGAATTTAGCCTTACTCAGATCCGAAATGAAACCAATGGATACCAGTTCCTTGGTTGATAAAGTGGAAGAAAGCTTGGTAGACTTGCTTCAAAAACGCAAACTATCGGTGGGTGATGTGATACCCAAAGAAATGGAGTTAGCCGAAACCTTAGGAGTAAGTAGAACAGTAATTAGAGAAGCGTTAACGCGATTGCGCTTAATGGGCTTAATAGAATCTAAAAAGAAAAAAGGATCAGTAATTACAAGCCCTGATATTTTTGGAATGATGAGTAAGAGTATGAATCCACATATTCTTGCACCAGAAACTTTGAAAGAAATTTTTGAAATACGTTTGGTCTTAGAAATTGGAATGGCCGATTTATTGTTTCATCGAATTACCAAAGAAGATATTGCTGCATTAAGACAAATTGTTGCAGACGAACCTCCTGCTACCCAGTACCATTTATTTAATATTGAACATGAGATTGCATTTCATGGTAAGCTTTACGAAATCACTGGCAATGCTACATTAAAGCGTTTCCAAAAAATGCTTTTACCTGTTTTTGATTATGTACACAACAGTGGCTTACTCAAAAAACAGCCCATGCTCAAAATGTTCGTTTCGCATAAAGAGTTGGTAGACTTTTTAGAAAATGGAACTCCGGAAGAATTTAGAAATGGTATGCGCTCGCATTTAGAAAATCACTTTACTAGGCTGTTTGAAAAATAAAAGGGAAGCACTTTTATTCATGCTTCCCTAACCAATAACCCAACCGTGAAATTATTTTAACTGTACGTCTAAATAAACAGAGTGACGTCCATACGTATCGTAGAATGGTTTGAATACCACATCTCCAATATTAAATTGTAATTGCTTAGGATCACCCGTAATAGACTTACTAATGTCTTGTGCGTCTAGTGTTACTTTTCTCCATTCTTTTCTAGCTTCTG
>CALRUG020000054.1:0-19094 GCA_943371295.1 Synechococcus sp. UW140
AGCGGCACCCACTGTAGTCTTACCTCCTATATCGTCGGTTAAATTGGCTACAATATCAATCATTAATGATCCCCTTACCAACTCTTTAAAATTACTATTAGCTGGCGCCACAGTAGTAAGCGATTTGTAATAAACTTTTTTGATGGAAACCGGGAAATTTGCCAATCGTTTTTGTGGGCTGGCAAAACTCCATGTACCCGGATTAAAGGTCATTTTGCTAACATCAGTTTCAACATTTCGGTTATAGCCAACGGATATGTTTTGGAATTCCATTTCCATTTTAATGCCCTTGATTCCTTTTCGTCTCACACTTGCGCCACCGGTTGCAGTGGTGGTATCGGATATACTTAGGTCTTTATTACCCCAATCAAATGATCCATTTAAATTTAATGATAGCGATCTGCTTGTATCCGTTAAAATGGCGGTTATATTTGATGTTGGCTTAAGCGTCATTTTACCTCTCAAAATATCTGCATCAATAGGTCCCGTTGGGACAACCACAATTTGAAAACTATTCGTAGTAGAAACTTGGGCAAATGTAGCAGTATACTTAAGGGTGTTTGTAATGGTATCTTTACTAATTGGCAATACTAGTTTTCCTTTTGCACTGCCGTTTGTGAGCGAACCCTTTAAAATAGATAAATCAAGTGTATCTAAGCTAGCACTCATATCTGCCAATCTACCAATTGGAAATTGAACAATATTCTTGGCACTGATTTTTAATGTTACCCCTTGATCATCAATAATACCATTGGTCGCCTGAATTTGTGTTGGATTAGCACCTGTTTTCCAAGCATCTGGCAAAGTGAGTTTTATTTGCTTGATGTACAAACCCTGCCATAATAATTTCCCTTGAGCAGTTGTATCATCGGTATAGTTAGATGGAAAATACATTGAAGTGGGATTACGGATCTCCGATAAATCCCATGCAATAGCATCTACTTGCAACTTTACACCTTGGGTACCTACAATTTTGCAAGTATCTAAACTACCTGTTAGAATGATATCATTTAAACTCGTACCATTCCCTGCAATCGTAGCTTTTACAGAATCTGTTGAATAAGGTGATGGCACCAACCAGTCTCTAGTAAATTTCACGCTCATTCCAATACCAATATCGTTTACACCGGTGCTATCCCATTGAATATAACAACCTGCAGCAGGTGCACCTTTTTTGAAAGTGAATGTCATTTTCGGATTGGAAACAACGTTTGGCACTTTAATGTCTTCTACTAATTCTACCCGACCATTCGCAAATTCAATACGATTCGGATGGATTTTAAAGTATTTACCTGCAAAACCTAATTTATAATCAGTTGCTCCTTTTGTAAAGAGTTTTTGCGCAACAAAATTGATTTTAGATTCATTGGGTTTAAAGACCATTTCCGTTATCACCAGCATATCTTCTGGTTTCTTAAACACCAATCCAAAAGGTAGTTTAAGGCAACTATTGGGTAAAGCTGGTGTAGGAATGGTATCGTTATAATTAATCAATGGCTGTTTGCCTGGTACTATATCATTTACCCAGTCAACCAAATTATTCACTTTGTTATTGGTCCATTCAAAAAAGTTATCGGTAGCATTTGCTACACCTGGTCCAGATAGTAATGCATTTGCCCATGCTTGCGGATAGGTTTGATAAGAACTTGCAGTACTGCCACTTTCTGTACTAATAACAGCGCCTAGCGTTAATCGTTTTGTTGAGTCTACTCTAATTTTTTTAAACTCTACCATTATACACGACTTCAGCCAAGGAATTCGAACAGTTCCTTTGCCCGTCAATGAACCGTTCGTTTCAACTGTCATGTCAGTTACCAAAACAGTAAACTCTCCATTTAAACCAGCCCTGATTGAATCGCCAACTGCTGCTGTTCCTGAAGTGTCAATGTTTTCAGAAGGCAATGTTGTTGTATCATTAGTTGCACTTTTTGTATTACCATTATCTACTGAAAAAATATTGATCTTACTCTCTCCACGATTCTCACTAATAGATTTCCCCTCTTTTTCTATGACTTGAACTTTCCAGGCATATTTTTTCCCTTGCTGAAGTTTTGGTGCGTTCTTGTCATATGACGTGTAAAGCAATTCAATAGAGTCTCTTTCAAAGAATGGCTTGTTGGTTTTAAAAGCATTTTCTGGAGATTGGTCTCCTTTAATTTCAATAATTTTTATTTTATACGATACTGCTTGGTTAGCTGGTTGTGGTACTTTCCAACTAAATTTTATTGATTGTGTATTTTCAATTACAGATTTATTAGCTGGTGATACTAATTCTATTTGCGTTTCCTTTACAGATTGATCAATATAAGAAAAACTAAAAACCTCACTTGTACCATTATTGCCGCCTATTGCTTTGCCTTCTCTGTTTAATGCCTGCACATTCCAAACAAATTCACATAAATAAGGTGGCTTACATTGGCCAGTAATAATATTGCTAATGGTAGCTTGCGTAATATTATCAACGTCTTTTGTAATAATGGGTTGGTTGGCTCGCATAGCCTGTGTGCCATTTTGCCCTTCCATTAATTGCCACACTTTTAACCGATAGGTAGTTGGTTCTTGCGGCTTTGGTACAATTGGTGTCCATCTAAAGCTAACAGGTTTTTGTAGGTCTGCCTCTTTAAAAGCTGTGCTATTGGCAGGCATCAATGCCTGTGGGGCTTGAAAGGTTTGTTGCTCCGTACCTCTTATAGTAAATGCTTTTCTTTTCTCTTCACTTAATACAGCATTTCTTGGACCACCAAAAAATTGCACACACAACTCATAATCTCCTGGTGGTAATGTGCATTCCTGACCTAGTAAAGCTACTGCTGAATTTCCGCTCCATACCTTATTTGCGGAATTAAAGCTGGCTTGAGGTGCTAAATTGATGTTAGCACTTCCGCAAATAATTGAACCTGCTTTTTTAATGCTTACCAATACTTTACTTCCTTCTACCGAAGGGTCTATTTTGCCATTCACCATTTTGGCCATTGCGGTGATATTTAGCATTGAAGTGGCTGAAGTCCATTTATTGGTACTGGCATCGGGATTTTGTGGTAAGCTGATATTGATGCTGGTTATTGGATATTGCTGTGCCAATAACAAGAATGGCATGATTAATAATATTAGTAGGTTGATTTTCTTCATAAGTAATTATTTAGCCAATTACCTAAAATACTCACTAATATATACGGATGCTATAGCCGCTGAGTTTGCGCCTTTGTTAATTGCGTAAGATGATTAAATGAATGAGTAAGCGGCAGCAATCAAGGGGTAGCCTTATCTAATGTTGATATGCTTTTAACCAATTTCGATATAAATCTTCTGGGATGAGTAAAGTTATTTTAACACCTGGGTTGGTTGCACTTGTAAATGCCTCTGTAGTATTTAGTGTAATGGGGTTATTCCCAAAATGAAACAAAGCCGCAATCCTTTTTTTGATCAGTTCAGTGCCATGGCTCTTATGTGCGGATTCTTTATGTAATATCCGGCTATTGTCTATGCCAATACCATTGTCGATTATCGTTATTAAAAGGTTTTTATTTGATTCTTCTAGCTTAATCGACAATTCACCAAATTTGTTTGAGGCCATAATTCCATGTAACAATGCGTTTTCGAGCAAGGGTTGTAGCATCATGGTAGGAATCATCCAATTTTCTATTTCTAGGTTAGGATCTATATGAATAGAATAATTGAATCGATTAGTAAATCTCATTTGTTCTAATCGCAAATAGATTTTTATATGCTCTAGCTCTTCTTCTAATGGAATAAAATATTTTTGCGCTGCCTCAAAGCTTTTGCGTAGTAAAGAAGCAAAGTCACTTAAGTATCGATTCGCATTGGTTCTATCTTGAACATTTATATAATGTTGAATGGAGTTGAGTGCATTAAACATAAAATGCGGGTTCATCAGTGAAGTAAAAGCCTGTTGTTCCAATGCAGCAGTTTGAACAGTAGCTATTTTCTTTGCCAACTGTTGTTCTTTTTGTTTTTTCTGCCATTTTGAAATTAAAATAACAGCTAATAATTGTATGATTAATGCTGTTAAGACCCAAAACCAAATTGTTTTCCAAAATGGTGTTGCAATTTCAAATTGAATAGATTTTACCATTTTACTGGCATATCCATTTGCATCAACAGCCCTAATTTCCAATATATGTTTTCCGCTGTTTAATTGTAGGGTCAATGAAGATCCAATTACATCAAGCCATGCTTGATTTTCTCCAGTTCTATATTGAAACTTTTTAAAATAGCCATTTAGATTAATACCCGCAAACTGCATTTGAATATTTTGGGTATTCGTATTTAACTTATAAAAATCATTAATGCTAGTATCTATTTGGTTGATGCTTATTTTAATGAGTTGAACAGGTATGTCAATTTTACCGGTATTAAATGATGTAGGGATAAACGAAATGCCATTGGATGTAGCAGCAAACATAGTATCCTTGTCTAATATCATTTCATTAATTTCATTACTGGCAAGTCCATCATTTTTTGTAAGATTCTTTATGGTAAAATTCACGTCCCCTCGTTGTGTAATAGTATAATTAATGACACTTATACCTTGTGTGGTTCCCACCCACACCTGTTGTTTTTTTCCTACCGTGATGGCACGCAATAAGCTGCTTACTAATCCGCTATTTTCATTTATAAGTTGAATTACTTTCTTGTTTTTTAACAAAACAATGGTACCGTTCGCAGTTGCTACCCAAGCCAATCCGTCTTCTGTAACTGTAATAGCAACAATTCTTTGATTGAGTGAAGTGTGCACTGTTCTTAAAGATACAAATGACTGCTTTAGTACGTTATAGGCATATAGTCCATCGGTTGAGCCATAATATACTAATCCATCTACTCCTTTGGCCATGGTCATCCCGCGTTTAAAGCGTACTGATGCGGAAACTTTTTTAGTTTTTGGGTTTATATGAAAAACACCTGCAAATGAACCTATGAGTAGTGTGGTATCATTGTAAAGCAAACCTGTTTTGCCCCCTAAAATCAATTGATTGCTAGGGTTAATGAAAGAGGTATTATAATTTACATATACGCCATCTTCAGAAACAGTATATATATCCTTCCCTGATACAATAATTTTTCGCTGCCTTGATGGTTTTCTGTTTATTACTGTATAAATTTTAAATTGATTTTTACTTGATTCAATTACCTCTCCATAATAATTTCCTGCCAAAGTTGTATTATGCTGTCTTGCTATACTTAAGAAATTATTGTTTTTGTACGATTTTGGTATTGCTTCTTGACCAATATTCCTTTGTCTATATACAATTAATCCTTTATCAACAGTTGCTATCCATATGTTTCCTTTGGAATCTTCGTATAACCTATTCGCTAAAAAATTTCCTTCAATTGAATAAATATTTTTAAGTGTTTTTTTGTGGTAAACTTTAATTTTTCCTGAAGTGCATATAAAAAAAATGCTTGTATCGTTTAACCCACTGCTTGTAAATTCCTCTGTTAATTTGACGGTGTCCACTTTTACTTCAAATGGGGTGATTTTATTTATACTATAAATAAAACATTTTTTATTTGATGAATTGAAACTGTAAAATGTATTGTTATTGATTGCTTGGTTCGATAAATTTCCAAGGGGTTCTCTAAATTCCAAACTATCAATAATTTTCTTTTGTTTAATTAATACAATGTAGAATAATCGGTTATTCTTCTTGATTTTTCCTCCTCCAAACCCAATCTGTAATTCAGTTGAAATATTTCTCAATCGATAATACCGATACCCAATTAAACTGGTTGCCGTATCCAGCTTTGTATTTTTAAATACAAAAGAACCCATTTCATTATTATATTGGACCCCTCCATCAGGAAGTGCATTTAAACTCATATTAATGGTGCCTGAAACTTTTGCTAAATCAGAATTCTCTGAAGAATTAATAAACCTGTTTTTCACTTCATCAAAATATGCTGGGCTTTGTCTATGGCAATTAACCCAGATACGCCCACTCTTTTCTTTAACAATATTTAATACTTCGTTGTCGGGTAGTCCATTTGCAGTAGTAAATGATTGAAAATATTTACCATCAAAACGAGATACACCTCCTTCAGTTGCAATCCATAAAAAACCATGATTGTCTTCTATACATTGGTATATATGATTGCTTGGAAGTCCATCATTTACTGTAAACGAGGAATATTCTGTTCGCTGTGCTTCAGCGAGAACAGATGTAAAAATGAATATCAATATAGCAATTAAAAATCGCACTCTTCCTTACTTTTTAAACATCAAACTAAATACTTTCATTTTTTCTAAAAACATGTCCAATTGTCTTCTACTAACACTCCAATGATTGCCATCCGACATTTTTACCAACCCCCCATCTGTGCTGCTGTATTCTTTTATATATTTTAAATGTACAATATACGATTTGTGTATTCTAGCAAATTGCGTTTGATCTAGTAGTTCCTCAAACTCCTTTAACGTCTTACTTACAACCATTTTTTGCATATTTGTAAGATGAATGATGGTATAGTTACTATCCGCTTGTAAGGAAACGATGTCATTTACTTCTACAAAACTCATTCCTCCTAATTGGGGGAGTGCAATTTTTTTATTTTGATCAGCTTTCCCAATTGTATCTAAAAAATAATCTAACGTTAGCCTACGTTGGTTGGAAGATACTGTTTGGCTAATACTCTTTTTAAGTTTTTCAACAGTATTTTTTAATTCATCAATATTAATAGGCTTTAGCAGATAGTCTAAGGCGTTTGCTTTGATTGCTTGTAATGCATATTCATTGAAAGCTGTAACAAAAACTACTCTATAATCTTCATAGTTAATCGTTTTTAGAAAGTCAAATCCATTTTCAACTGGCATTGCTATATCTAAGAAAAAAACTTGTGTGCTATTTTTAGATAACCAGATTCTTGCTTCGGCTGCACTGCTAACCATTCCAACCACTTCAATTCCTTCACAATAGTTTTGTAACATAAAGGCAAGGTTCTCTAAATTGTTTGGCTCGTCATCTATCAACAATGCCCTTACCATATTTTTATTTTAACTTAAAGATATCTTTTCTGCTTAATTATACTCCTTCCAAAGTTTAAAATACCATTTTTAATGAGTAAAACAACGCAGTAGTGAGTTTACGGTAAAGAACTTTGAGTTAATACAATAAATAAGCCCTCATTTTATCTTCCCAGTCCGAAACAAAAGTCAGTTGTGTGCTTTTTCTGATGAACTCATTCATGGGTAATGTAAACATGGCTTCACTATGTTGAATGCCCGTTAACTTATCTAAATGGTTTACCCCATTGGGGTTAACATATGTTTTATAGTTGGCCCATTCAAACTGTGCGGGGTGCGTGTCTTTAATTAATCTAATTAATAAGAGCCCAAAGAATACAGGCCTAAACTGTGTGGGATCATTTACATTGAATAGTACCCCATTGCATTGTTCTCCAGCGTATTTATTTTGATGCGGAATAAAGTGGATGGGCTTACAACTGACTTCGTTACCCATAAATACATTGACTTGTTGGGCTATTAAATGGCTATTTAACCAAGGGGATCCTACTACTTCAAAAGAAAAATCAGTAGACCTTCCTTCTGATAAATTGGTGGCTTCTAAAAAGCATAAGCCCGGATATAGCAACATGGCTTCAAAACTCTGAATGGCTGGGGAGGTTGGCACAAACGGCAAGCCCCAATCCCCCTGAAAAATTTGCCTTTCCCAATTTTTACAATGCACTACGTTTACTGTTGCATGTATATGTTTCGTTGCATTAAAATAGAGGGCTAATTCTCCTAGGGTACAACCATGCCTGATGGGCATAGGCCACCTGCCGATAAATGAAGCAGTTTCTTCGTCAAGCCATGGTCCTTCATTTAAATGCATTAAGCCTGAAATAGGATTGGGCCTATCTAATATGGTTAAAGGGATCTGATTGGCTGCAGCTGATTCCAATAAATAACTAAGTGTCCATAAATAAGTGTAAAATCTGACGCCCGCATCGGGCACATCAAATACAAGCAAATCTATATCTGCTAAATCTGCTGCTGTTGGAGCTAATTTTTGTCCGTATAAGCTAATGATGGGTAAATCGGTTAGCTCATCTACGCCATTTAACATTGGTGCACCATCTGCTCCCATTGCAGAAATTCCATGTTCAGGTGAAAATAGTTTTTTTATGTTAAAGCCTGCGTCTTGTAATGCTTTTCTACTGGGGATTCCAATAGACGTAGTAGCTGCTTCATTGGTAACCAACCCTATTCGTTGATTTTTCCAATGAATGGAATCGTCTGATAAAACAATGTCTACTCCAAATAAAACGGACATATTCTTATTATTGCGGTTGAATATTTATTGTTGCGCTCCTTTAAAATTCATTTCTTTTTTTAATTCTTCTACCACATTAAAAATGATGGGGCATCTATCATAATGCATGAATGTGGTAAATACCCTTCTTTTAAAATGTGGTAAATGCAAAGCGGGAAATTCTTTACAACCCTCAAATCGATATTCGTAAACCGTGCATTTATTGTCTTGTAAAAAATGACAGGGCATTCGGTTCATAATCATCATACCATTGCTGCCTTTCTCTAAATATTTCTCATCAAAACTGGGCCTGTCCATTTGTAAATGCCCCGATAAATTATTGGCTTCCTCTTCATTTAAGCAAACCATTAAACTTTTACAGCAATTTCCACAATCGGTGCAAGAAATAGTTGGACTAATGAATGCATCTAATTCTTGAACTTTTGCATCAATTTCTTCGTCATTAAAATCTTTTATAAATGCGCTAAATCGGTCATTCTCTTCTTGGTGGGAAATGGCAAAAGCAAGAATTGCTTTTAGGTCGGTTTGGGGTTCAAAATGGGTCTTCATTCAATTAAAGGTACTAATTGACGTATAAAATCCACTAAAAACAGCTATTTATCCACATATAATGGGCATTTGTAGAAAAGTAAAATTGGGCTGAGATTTGAGGGACTTAGATTTGCCGTAAGCAAAAGGATCTTAAATAGGAAATATGGCAGAAGACAAGAATTTGGTTCGATACGACGAAGACTCCATCCGGTCATTAGATTGGAAAGAACATATTCGTTTACGCCCTGGTATGTATATTGGAAAACTAGGAGATGGTTCAGCAGCAGACGATGGAATTTATGTGCTTATTAAAGAAGTAATCGACAACTGTATTGATGAATACACGATGGGGCATGGGAAACAAGTTGAGCTTACTATTGAAGGCAAAACGGTGACCGTTAGAGATTATGGTAGAGGAATACCGTTGGGGAAAGTAATAGATGTTGTTAGCAAAATAAATACTGGTGCTAAATACGATAGCAAGGCCTTTCAAAAAAGTGTGGGTTTAAATGGAGTAGGTACCAAAGCAGTCAATGCATTGAGTAGTCATTTTTTAGTCACTTCTTTCCGAGAAGGCAAATGTAAAACGGCCGAGTTTGAAAAAGGGGAATTGGTAAAAGATCATAAAGAAATCAAGACCGATGAGCCCAATGGAACATTGGTTGTATTCACCCCTGATGAAACGATTTTCAGAAATTTTCACTTTATACATGAGTACTTAGATAATCAACTTTGGAATTACTGTTATTTAAATGCAGGTCTTGCCATGCATTTTAATGGTAAAAAATATGTAAGTAAAAATGGGTTATTAGACCTATTGCAACGCAAGACCAATCCTGATGAATTGAGGTACCCCATCATCCATTTAAGAGGGGATGATATTGAAGTGGCATTGTCTCATAATAATGATTATGGGGAAGATATTTTCTCTTTTGTAAATGGTCAGTATACTACACAGGGGGGTACACACCAACAAGCATTTAGAGAAGCATATGTAAAAGTAATTAGGGATTTCTTTAAAAAGGATTATGATGCTTCAGATATTAGAACCAGTATAGTTGCTGCAGTATCTGTAAGAGTGCAAGAACCTGTGTTTGAAAGTCAAACAAAGACCAAATTGGGCTCTCAAAATATTGCTGAAGGTGGTCAAAGTATGAAGTCTTTTGTACTAGACTTTTTAGCAAAGGAACTAGATAATTTTTTACATAGAAATGCAGCTACAGCTGATGCGTTGAAAAAGCGCATTGAGCAAAATGAAAGAGAACGTAAGGAATTAGCTGGAATAAAGAAACTGGCCAATGAAAGAGCCAAGAAGGCGAATTTGCACAATAAAAAATTACGCGACTGTAGGGTGCATTTAAACGATGAGCTTCCAGCAAAAAACAAAGAAGCATTTATTGCCACCCAAAAAGACACCACCATTTTTATTACCGAAGGGGATAGTGCTAGCGGAAGTATAACCAAGAGTAGAAATGTAGATACCCAAGCGGTATTTAGTTTAAGGGGTAAGCCGCTCAATTCATTTGGAGAAACCAAGAAAGTGGTTTACCAAAATGAAGAGTTCAACTTATTGCAACACGCACTAAATATTGAAGAAGGTTTAGAAGGGCTTCGCTACAATAATATTGTAATTGCAACAGATGCTGACGTAGATGGTATGCATATTCGTTTATTATTGATGACTTTCTTTTTACAGTTCTTTCCAGACTTAGTTAAAAAGGGCCATGTATATATTTTAGAAACTCCTTTGTTTAGGGTTAGAAATAAACAGGAAACCATTTACTGTTATGATGAAACAGAAAAACAGGCAGCAACTAAAAAACTAGGTAATAAGCCAGAAATCACTCGATTTAAGGGATTGGGTGAAATTTCACCAGAAGAGTTTGGTCGTTTTATAGGAAGAGATATTCGATTACAACCAGTGATATTAGAACAGGGGGATCATATTCAAGATTTCTTAGAATATTATATGGGAAAAAATACCATGGAACGACAAGAGTTTATTATCAATAACCTGCGTGTTGAATTAGATTTAATTGATTAAAATAAGTATTAGATGATTCATATTGTTTTTGAAACTGCCAATGTAAAAGCTTTGCAAACAGCCATGGAAATGGACGAGTTATTGCAAGGAGAAATATTGGAAATAAAAGATGACTTTGCGGTAGGGCCAATAGAACGCATTTATGAGACCGAAGGATATCAACAACGCCGTGATTGGTGGAAAGAAGTTGTTCAGTTTTCTCCATACGAAAGTCAATTAGATATTGTAGATGATAAATTAACGGTTCATCATTTAACCGAGGCCTTAACGCAAAACGAAGACCAAGAAGTTTGGATTTGGATGGGCCAAAATGCGCACGATGTTTCGGGTTACTATTGGTTGATGAGTCAATTGGCTGCTTTTGCTGGGAGAATTCAAGTATTGTATTTAAATAATCTTCCATTCTTTAATGAAAAAGGGAGCATTTTCTATCCTACCCATTTGCATGAAATACAACCTCGAGAGTTTTTAAAAGCCAAGAAATTAGCAAGACCAATCACATTAAGCGAATTCGAATTAGATCCAGATGAATGGAAAAAAATATGTGGGGAGAATGCAATGGTTCGTTTTTTAGAAGGGGGTAAAAAACTAATAGGAAAGGAAGTTTCTTATTTTGATAAATCATTGTTGGCTCATATTACTAAGGATGCACAGAAATTGAATAAAGTCATTGCCTCAGCTTTAAATAAGATGACAGTACAAACGGGGGATGCTTTCTTGGTTTGGCGATTGAGGGAGCTCTCTAAAGAAGGTAAATTGGTTATTAATGGAGATTTTGCAAAAGGATGGAAAGAATTGACTGTTCAGTTGGCAACAGACTAAATATATTCAAATGGTAAGGGTAACAACTTTAGATAAAATTGGAGAAGACGAGCGGGGGGCAACACATTATTTTGATATGGATAGATCCGGTCAATTTATTGTGGCTTATAGAAAAGCAGGGAGCGTGAGTGGACAACATTATCATAAAGGAATTGCCCCAAAAAAGAACCCAGAGAAAATCATTGTGATGCAAGGAGAGGCTTTATTAAATTGGAAAGACGTACAATCCAATGCAGTTGGTTCTGTTCTTATAAAGGCACCAGCTTTGGTTGAAATTGATCCTTATGCATGGCATGAAGTGATTTCTAAAACAGATATCATCATTTTTGAGTTGAACGGATTAGAAGACGCAAAAGAAGACACTTTTAGATTGTAGAATTAAGTAAAAACATGGCTAAAGAGAAAATAGATAGAAGGGTTTTTGAAAATGAAACCGGCGTTCAAGGGCAGTATAAAAACTGGTTCTTAGAGTATGCATCTTATGTAATACTTGAAAGAGCAGTACCTGCATTAGAAGATGGCCTTAAGCCAGTACAAAGAAGAATTCTTCATTCCATGAAAGAAATGGATGATGGAAGATTCAATAAAGTGGCCAATATCATTGGTCAAAGCATGCAATACCATCCACATGGTGATGCGAGTATTGGAGATGCGTTGGTTAACCTAGGGCAAAAAGATTTATTAATTGAAACACAGGGTAACTGGGGCGATGTAAGAACCGGTGATTCAGCTGCTGCATCTCGTTATATTGAAGCAAGATTGTCAAAATTTGCCTTAGAAGTAGCTTTTAATGCTAAAACAACGGAATGGCAATTGAGCTATGATGGAAGAAAAAATGAGCCTGTTAATTTGCCCATGAAATTTCCTTTGTTATTGGCTCAAGGTGCAGATGGTATTGCGGTTGGATTGTCTACTAAAATTTTACCTCATAATTTTTGCGAACTGATTGACGCTTCTATTAAATACTTAAGAGGCAAGAAATTTGAATTGTACCCCGATTTTCAAACAGGGGGAATGATTGATATTTCAGGATACAACGAAGGGAAAAGGGGTGGAAAAGTAAGGGTGAGAGCGCATGTAGAAGAGTTGGATAAAAAAACTTTGGTTATTAGAGATGTTCCTTATGGAGTTACTACAACTCAATTAATGGAAAGCATTACCAAGGCCAATGAACAAGGGAAGATTAAGATTAAGAAAGTGGTTGATGTTACTGCTAAGGAAGTAGAAATTCAAATTGACTTAGCACCTGGAATTTCTCCTGATATCACTATTGATGCTTTGTATGCATTTACCGACTGTGAGGTAAGCATTTCGCCGAATGCTTGTGTAATTGAAAGTCATAAACCTAGGTTTATGGGCGTTCAAGAATTGCTTCGTTGTTCGGTTGATAATACCAAACAGTTATTGAAACGTGAATTAGAGATCAGGCTTGGTGAATTGGAAGATAAATGGCATTACACATCTTTAGAAAAAATATTCTTTGAAGAAAAAATTTATAAAGAGTTAGAGCAAAAGCACGAAACCTGGGAGCATGTAATTGAAGCCATAGATAAAGGATTCGCTCCATATAAAAAGAAATTGAAAAGGCCTATTGAAAGGGAAGATATATTGAAGCTAACCGAAAAGCCTGTTAGAAGAATCTATCGACTAGACATCAATGAGTTGAATCAACAGATTAAAGGGATAGAAGCAGAAATTCAAGAAGTAAAACACCACTTAGCCAACTTAACCGATTATGCGGTGGCCTATTACGACAACTTATTGAAGAAGTTTGGCAAAGGAAGGGAACGTAAAACGGAGATTAAAGAGTTTGATACCATACAAGTAAAGCAAGTAGCCATTGCCAATACCAAGCTATACATTAATAGAGCGGAAGGGTTTATTGGAACTGGTTTAAAGAAAGATGAATTTTTATGTGAGTGTTCCGATTATGATGACATCATTGCATTTACAAAAGCAGGTACAATGAAGGTGGTTAAAGTGTCTGATAAAACATTTATAGGTAAAGACATTATACACGCAGCTATTTTCGAGAAAAATGACGAACGCACTACCTATAATATGATTTACTTGGATGGTAAATCAGGAATTAGTTATGCTAAGCGTTTTAATGTTACTGGCGTTACCAGAGAAAAAGAATACGATTTAACGAAGGGGTCAGAAAAAAGTAAAGTTCATTATTTATCTGCTAATCCCAATGGGGAAGCAGAGACATTGAAAATTATTTTGAGTCCTAATTGTACTGCTAGAATTAAAGAACTGGATTTTTATTTTGAGGAATTAGAAATTAAGGGTAGAAGTAGTATGGGCAACCAGGTTACTAAATACCCTATCAAAACGGTTAAGTTAAAAGAAGCTGGAAAGAGTACTTTAGCCGGCAGGAAAATTTGGTTCGACGATAAGTTTGGCCGATTAAACACCGAAGAGAAAGGACAATACCTGGGTATGTTTGAAGATGAAAAGATCATTGTAATTTACAATGACGGATCTTATGAGTTAACCGATACAGAAATCACACAAAGATTTGAGCCTGAAAAAATTGCTTTAATAGAACAATTCAATCCAGAAAAAACCATCACTGCCGTTTATTTAGATGCAGACAAAGGTCAATACAATATCAAACGCTTCAAAATAGAAACCACTACGATGAAGACACAGTTTGTATTTATTAAGGAGGGTAAAGACAATCGTTTAGAAGCAGTTACCACTGAACAAGAGCCCATTTTAGTGGTTCAAACTGGAAGAGGTCAACAGGTTCGAAAAGCGAAGTTTAAAGTAGCTAAAATGGTAGAAGTGATGGGATGGAAAGCGGTAGGAGCAAAACTAACTGACTTTAATAAGAGCATTGAAATGGAGTGGGAAGTAAGGCCGCCATCTGATACTGCACAAACAGAATTATTTTAAAAACAAGATTATGGAAACAGTAAAAGTTGGTCAATATAATACATTAAAAGTAAGTAGGAAGGTAGAGTTTGGTTTCTATTTAGAAGATGGTGCAGAAGGAATTCTTTTGCCCAAACGATTTGCGCCGAGCCAATTGAATATTGATGATGAAATTGAAGTTTTTGTTTACCATGATTCTGATAATCGATTGATTGCAACCACCCAAAAACCCAAAGCGGTGGTGGGGGAAATTGCAAAAATGAAAGTGGTTTCTGTTACAAAGCAAGGTGCATTTTTAGATTGGGGATTAATGAAAGATTTATTTGTTCCTGCTTCGAAACAAGTATCAGGAATGCGTTTGGGTGGAGAGTACCTTGTGATGTTGTATATAGATGAAATGACCGGAAGAGTTGCAGCTACTGAAAAAGTAGAGAATTTGATGCGTAATGAAGACTTAACTGTAAAGGAAATGGAGCAGGTAGACTTATTGGTTTATCGAACTTCTGAATTGGGTTATGTTATGATCATCAACAATAAGCATATTGGTATTTTACACGGTAATGAGGTATTCCAACAATTGGAAATTGGTGATAAAGTCAAGGGCTTTATCAAAAAAATACGACCCGATAATAAAATTGATTTGATTTTAGGGAAGCCTGGTTATACCAAAGTGGAAGATGAGGGTGCTAAAATCTTGCGACTATTGAATGAGAACAATGGATACCTTCCGTACAACGACAAGTCTGATCCCACCGATATTTATGCTTTTTTTGGAATGAGTAAGAAAGCTTTCAAAATGACTACGGGAAATTTATACAAGCAAAAAAAGATTCAATTTACCCAAACTGGAATTCAGTTAATTGAACAATAATTTAACTAACGCGTGTTAGTTAAATTATTAACTTTGCCCTTCAAAATTATTTACTATGTCTACTAAAGTTGTTTACATTGTTTCTGCTGTACGTACTCCTATTGGAAGTTTTGGAGGTAGTTTGAAAGATTTTTCTGCAACTCAATTAGGAGCTGTAGCCATTAAAGGTGCAATCAAAAAAGCGGGAATAGATGGCTCTTTAGTAAATGAAGTGTTGATGGGTTGTGTTATACAAGCCAATACAGGTCAAGCCCCTGCGAGACAGGCTGCAAAATTTGCAGGTTTGCCTGATGGGGTAATAGCAACCACTGTTAATAAAGTTTGTGCTAGCGGAATGAAAGCCATTGCACAAGGTGCACAAGCCATTTTATTAGGGGATGCAGATATTGTTGTTGCAGGAGGTATGGAGAGCATGAGTAATGTTCCTTACTATAGCCCTAATATGCGTTGGGGAAATAAATATGGTAATGTTCAGTTCGTAGATGGGTTGGCCAAAGATGGTTTAACTGATGTGTATCATAATTATGCAATGGGAAATTCTGCAGAATTATGTGCAAAAGAGTGCAATATTTCAAGAGAAGATCAAGATGCTTTTGCTATTGAAAGTTATAAAAGAAGTCAGTTGGCTTGGAATAATGGTTGGTTTAATGAAGAAATTGTTCCAGTTGAAATTCCTCAAAGAAAAGGGGATCCTATTTTATTTTCTAAAGATGAAGAGCCATTTAATGTTAAGTTCGATAAGATTCCTGAGCTAAAATCTGCATTTATAAAGGATGGTACTGTTACTGCTGCAAATGCAAGTACCATGAACGATGGTGCTGCTGCTGTAGTATTAATGAGTAAAGAAAAAGCAGAAGAATTAGGGATTCAGCCTTTGGCGATTATAAAGTCTTATGCAGACGCAGAACAAGCTCCAGAATGGTTTACTACAACTCCTTCTTTGGCAATACCTAAAGCAGTTGCGAAAGCAGGCTTATCAATGGGTGATATTGATTTTGTAGAATTAAACGAAGCATTTTCAGTTGTAGGTATTGCGAATACACAAAAATTAGGATTGAATCCTGCAAAAGTAAATGCACATGGTGGGGCAGTTTCTATTGGTCATCCGCTAGGATGCAGTGGTGCTAGAATTATTGTTACACTAATCAATGTACTGAAGCAGCAAGGTGGAAAAATAGGAGCAGCTGGAATTTGCAACGGAGGTGGAGGTGCAAGTGCCATGGTGATTGAATTGGCTTAGTAATTGCTAATTCCTACTCTTTCTTGTATATGTTCATTATTAGCAGCAGCTTTTAACATTGCCATTGCTAAATCTCCCGCATTAATTCTAAAATGATTAGGGTCTGGCGCATAGTTGACACTAGTGATGTAAACGCCTGTCTCGTCTTTATCATGAATATCTGCAGGACAAAAAAAGGTCCAATCTAAATTGCTTTCAACTAATTGTTCAAAAGCATTTAAATGCTCCATTCCTACGGCAAGATATTCTTCAGGATACTCTTCTGCGTGCAGTAATAATGTATTGTCTTCGGCATTTAATATGCCCATTCCTCCTAATGCAATTATTCTTTTCTTTCCTTTCTTTTGCATTTGAGCAATGATATTTTTGATGCCTAAACTTCTGGTTTTATCTGAACCATCTGAAGCGCCACCTAAAACGGAGATGATTACATCTGCTCTATCTATTGCTTTAGCAACATCTTTTTCATCAAACAAGTATCCTTTTTGAGCTGTTAAGTTTTTATTTAAATTGTCTTGGTCAATCAATGATTCTACATTTCTTCCAAAGGCAGTAACGTAATACCCTTTGTTCAAAGCTTGTTGAACAATTCTTTTTCCAACCTGACCAGTTGCTCCAAAAACGGTAACATGCATATGATGGAATTTAAAATATAACTAGGCTACTTGCTCTGCAATTTCGAACATGCTAATACCTTGATGACTTTCATCATAAATACATTCTCCATTTTTGATCACCAAAACTTGTGGGGACTCATGGTAAACATCAAATTGTTCAGCTATTGCATTTGAAATAGAACGGTATTTGATTAAATCTAGGTAGTAAAAATCAGCGGTAGAAGGGGCAGTTTCTCTTTCCAATCTGTTCAAAGCCATAGAGCTAATACTGCAACGAGTACTATGTTTAAAGATAACCTGGGGAGAATCGAAGGACTGTTTTTTGATTTGATCTAATTGATCTAATTCTGTTAGCGGAATCCAATTCATGCAAATAATTTTTGCAAAATTAAATCTTTTGCAGCTTATCCTCTGAAATATCGTGGGTTGGTAGTTGGGCAACCTTTGCCTTTTACAGAAGCGCAAGAACTTACTAGGATACTAGTAAAAGCAGCAAGTAAAATGATGAAGCTAATCTTTTTCATACGTTGGGCTTTGTGTTGGATGCTGTATTTTGCAGTAAAACAAAGATATTGATTCAGGTGAATATGCAGCCTGTAAATACCATTGTGATTGTTAAAAATATCAATTTCTATAAATATAAACGTATGAAGGTTCATTTTATTTCAATTGGAGGGAGTGTAATGCACCAATTGGCGATTGCATTAAGCAAAAAAGGCTATCAAGTAACAGGAACAGATGATGAGATTTTTGAACCCGCATGGGGTAATTTGAAGGATGCAGGAATATTGCCAACACAAATTGGTTGGAATGAAGCAATGATTCAACCCGATTTGGATGCAGTTATTTTAGGTATGCATGCTCGTTCAGACAATCCAGAACTATTGAAAGCCAGGTCCTTAGGCTTGAGTATTTACTCATTCCCTGAATATATTTATAAGGAATCTTTGAATAAAAAGAGGGTAGTAGTAGGAGGAAGTCATGGTAAAACCACCACCACCAGCATGATTATGCATGTACTGAAAAAGCAGGAAATGGCATTCGATTATTTGGTGGGAGCAAAACTGACTGGCTTTGAACAGTCTGTAAATATTACGGAAGCCCCTATTATAGTATGTGAAGGAGACGAGTACCCTGCAAGTGCGATAGAGAAAAAGCCCAAATTCCATTTTTTATATCCGCATATTGCCATTTTAACAGGAATAGCCTGGGATCATATTAATGTATTTCCCACTTTTGAATTCTATTTAGAACAATTCACCATATTTATCAATCGAATAGAGAAAGATGGATTGCTAATTTATAATGAGTCAGATAAAGTATTAGCTGAGTTGGTAGCTAATTGCAAAAGAAATGATATTCGGTATCAACCCTATCAGGTTCCCGATTTTGAAATTAATAATGGAGTTACCACTATTCAAATTGGTGACTGCACAGGTAAATTAAGTGTTTTTGGAAATCATAATTTAATGAATTGTTTAGCAGCTTATTATGCTTGTGAGGCCCTGGGTGTTTCTGCACGAGATTTTTTAGACGCTATGAATAATTTTACAGGAGCTGCTAAAAGATTGGAATTGCTTGAGTCGAATAAAACAATGAACATATATCGAGATTTTGCACATGCTCCAAGTAAAGTAAAAGCTACAGTTGAAGCAGTTAAACAGCAATTCCCCAACAGAAAATTATATGGAATACTTGAGTTGCATACCTATAGTAGTTTGAATGTTAACTTCATGAATGAATACAAGGGTGCTTTAGATCAATTAGATGAAAGTGTAGTGTTTTATGCAAAACA
>CALRUG020000055.1:0-19093 GCA_943371295.1 Synechococcus sp. UW140
CAAAATTGTATATCCCTTCTCATTTTTGTAATCGTGTCTCCAAACAATGCCACATCGTTGATGTCTTGTTTTAATAAATGTAGCACCAGTCTTAACGCTGTTTTTTTTCCAATGCCGGGGAGCTTAGAAAATTGTGCTACTGCATTTTCTAATAAGGTTGATGGGAGTTGCATTATGTAAAGATAATCGGTTTACTTTGTGCTTTAGATTTTGTATATGAAGCTGCATAATTTTAATTCTGGTCCTTCCATTTTACCTCAACCCGTTTTAACCCAAGCGGCTGAAGCCGTTTTGAATTATAATAATACTGGTTTGTCTTTGTTAGAAATTGGCCATAGAACGGCTTGGTTTCAAGAAATTTTACAAGAAGCCAAAGATTCAGTGAAGCATTTAATGGAATTAGACGATTCCTATGAAATCCTTTTTTTACACGGGGGAGCAACAACGCAGTTTATGCAAGTGCCGATGAATTTGCTCGACACCCAGGCTACCGCAGCGTATTGCGACCATGGTGTTTGGGGCAACAAAGCTTGGAAAGAAGCCAGCTTATTTGGGAAAGTGAAAGTGGTGGCCGATAGCAGTGACCAACAATATCGTTATATCAATAAAGGGTTTGATATTCCTTCAGATGCCGCTTACTTGCATTTGACTTCTAACAATACAGTAGAAGGTACGCAATGGCATGCTTTTCCTGAAACTCCCGTACCATTGGTGGCCGATATGAGTAGTGATATTTTTAGTAGGCCTGCCAACTACAATCAATTCAGTTTAATTTATGCGGGTGCGCAAAAAAATATGGGTGCTGCTGGTGTGAACTTGGTGGTGGTTAAAAAAGAGATCTTAGGAAAAGTAGCGCGTACCATCCCAACGATAATGAATTACCAGAAACATATTGAAACAGGTTCTTTAATGAATACGCCTCCTGTGTTTGCCGTATATGTGAGTATGCTTACCCTTCGTTGGATTATTCAAGAAGGCGGTTTAGATGCAATGGGTATTCGCAATCAAAAAAAATCATCTTTATTATACGATACCATTGATGCCAATCCTTTATTTGATGCACCGGTTGCGGTTGAAGATCGAAGTCAAATGAATGCTGTATTCTTTTTAAAAGATCATGCATTGGAAGCGCCGTTTTTAAACCTTTGTAAAAAAGAAGGCATGATTGGTGTGAAAGGGTATAGAACAGTGGGGGGTATTAGGGTGAGCATGTACAATGCTTTGCCTATTGAAAGTGTAACCAGTTTTTGCGATCTGTTGCATTTCTTTACCCAAAAGCATGGGTAATATCCCATTATCATAACTTTTCATTTAAGAATATATCACCGATATTTGCCCAATGGCAATTATTAAACCTTTCAAGGCATTAAGACCTCAACCTCAACTTGCTAAACAAGTTGCGAGTTTACCTTATGATGTATTAAATAGTGTAGAAGCTAAATTGGCTGCTCAAGGAAATTCTTATTCTTTTTTGCATATTACTAAAAGTGAAATTGATTTGTCGGATAAAATTGATATTCATGCGCCTGAAGTATATGCGCAAGCAAAAGATAATTTAGATGCTTTTATTAAGCGCGATGTATTGTTTAGAGAATCTAAAGACTGCTATTATATTTATCAGTTGGTAATGAATGGTAGAAGTCAAACGGGTTTGGTTTGTGTGAGCAGTGTGGATGATTATGAAAATGATATCATTAAAAAGCACGAGTTTACTCGTCCTGAAAAAGAGCAAGATCGCATCAATCATATTAAAACTACGGGCGCTCAAACGGGCAATGTATTTTTAGCTTATCGCAATCATGCAGCAGTGGATGCGATTATTGATCATTGGAAGCAAGCCAAGTCTCCTGTGTATGATTTTACTGCTGAAGATGGTATTCAACATAGTATTTGGATTGTAAGTGATTCTGAAATTGTTGCTTCAATAACGGCTGCATTTGAGAAAGAAATTCCTTGCACATATATTGCTGATGGTCATCATAGAGCGGCTTCTGCTGCTAAAGTGCGTCAACAAATGCAGGAGAAAGCACCAGCTGGAGCTAGTTATTTTTTAACCACGCTTTTTCCTTCGAATCAATTGCATATCATGGATTACAACAGAGTGGTAAAAGACTTGAATGGCTTATCTGTTTCGGATTTTTTAGCTGCATTGGAAAAGTCTTTTGAAGTAAGCTTAGTAGGCAAACAAATAGTGAAGCCCGAAGAAATACATACCATGGGCTTGTATGTAGATGGTCAATGGTATAAACTAACTGCAAAAGAAGGTACTTATTCGAATGACCCAATTGGCGTATTAGATGTATCTATTTTGCAAGAGCAAATTTTGGGTCCAATCTTAGGAATAATGGATCAACGCACCGATAAAAGAATTGATTTTGTGGGTGGTATTCGTGGTTTAGGTGCATTGGAACAAAGAGTAGACAGTGGTGAAATGGCTGCTGCTATTAGTTTGTATCCTGTTACGATTGATCAACTTTTTGCTATTGCAGACAGTGGCAATGTAATGCCTCCTAAGAGTACTTGGTTTGAACCTAAATTAAGAGATGGTTTATTAACGCATTTAATTGCAGATTAATTAAGCATGAAAAAATTATTCTTTATCCTATTTGCCTTGGTGCTGGCTGTTGGTTTGAGCGCGCAAACGCCTACTGTTAAACAGTTTCAGGAGTCTGCAATGGCACTGATGCAACAAGGTGATTTTACCAATGCGATGGTTGCGCTTGAAAAAGCTAAAGCCATTGAGCCGCAAAATTTAGAGACAATTAAGAATATTTCTTTCTGTTTTTATTTACAACGTGAATTTGCGCAAGCAATTGATGCGGGTAAAATTGCTATTGAACTACCCAATGCAGATCAGCAAAGTTTTCAAATTTTAGGCTTGTCTTATAAGTCTATAGCAGACTATTCCGCGGCCAATAAAATCTACAAACGTGCATTGAAAAAATTTCCTGATGGGGGAGTGATTTACAGTGAATATGGGGAGAGCTTATTGCAAGAAAACAAAAAAGACGAAGCCATTGCAACTTGGGAAAAAGGGATAGAGTTAGCTCCTTCTTATAGCGGTAATTATTACAATGCGGCTAAGTATTATTATAAAGAAATGAATTGGATCAGGGTATTGATTCATGGCGAACTGTTTGTGAATTTGGAGAGTTACTCTGCTAGAACCAATGAGGTAAAAAAAGCCATGTTGGATGCTTATAAAAATATGTTAAGGCCCATTGTGAAAACGCCTTACCATTTGATTCCTAAGTACGCCGATTTTGAAAAAAAGCAATTGGATATTTATGAAAAAACCAAAAAGCAAGTAGCTGATGGTTTAACCATTGATCATATCGGAAGTATTAGAACCCGATTACTCATGGAGTGGATGTCGGATAATGCTAAACTATATCCCTATCAATTGTTTTCTCACTGGCAACATATGATTAGAGAAGGTATTTTTGAAGCCTATAATCAATGGTTATTTGGGGCTTCCTTTGGCGAAGAAGCTTATCAAAATTGGCTTAGTACACATGCGGAAGAAGCCAAAAAATTTACTGAATTTCAACAAAGCAGAATTTATCGACAGCCAGGTGGTCAGTATTATTTAAACTAGTTATTCAAGATAATTGTTAAGCCAGTGCAAACTGGCTTTTTTATTTGTTTTTATTTGCCTAATTTGACTCTCTAAATAAAGTGAATTCACTTTAAACGATTGCATTATGAATACGAAGCGTTTATTTGATGCGGTAAAACATCAGTTGGAAAATTTTCCCAAGAATGATATGCTGGCTGCTAAAGAAAATGGGAAATGGAAAACCTATAGCACTCAGCAAGTGGCTGATACAGTTAATAAATTGAGTGCTGGTTTGGTTTCACTCGGTGTTAAAGCCAATGATTTCACTCCTGAGTCGAGCGATAAAATAGCCATCATTAGTAACAATAGGCCTGAATGGGTTTTCACTGATTTGGCTGTTCAACAAGTAGGGGGCATTTTAGTTCCTGTTTATCCAACTACCAATCCCAATGAATTGGCTTTTATTTTAAATGATGCTGCTGTTAAATTCATTTTTGTAAGTAGTGAAGACTTGTTGTTGAAAGTGCAAAGTATTATTGACAAAGTTCCTTCTATCCAAGGCATTTATACTTTTGATACTATTGCTGGTGCAAAGCATTGGACTGAAGTTACAGATATGGCTACCGATTCGCTATTAGCAGAAGTTGAATTGATTAAACAATCTGTGCCTGCTGAACAGTTGGCTACCATTATTTATACTTCTGGTACAACGGGTACTCCCAAGGGGGTAATGTTGTCTCATTCCAATATTTATACGAATGTTCAGTTTAGTAAAAAGAGTTTTCCTTTTAATGATGCACCTGAATCAAAAGTGCTAAGCTTCCTGCCTTTGAATCATATTTTCGAAAAGACTTGTACTTATATTTATTTATACAGTGGTATTAGTATTTATTATGCGGAAAGCCTTGAAACCATTGGTGATAATTTAAAAGAAATTAAGCCCAATGGATTTACTACGGTTCCTCGTTTACTTGAAAAAGTATTCGAGAAAATTATGGCTAAGGGCAATGAATTAACGGGCACAAAACGAAAACTATTTTTCTGGGCAGTAGACCTAGCTGAAAAATATGATAACAGAGTGAGTGGGGGTGCCTGGTATAATTTGCAATTGGCCATCGCCAACAAATTGATTTTCTCTAAATGGAGAGAAGCATTGGGTGGTAATATTTCTTTTATTATTACCGGTGGTGCAGCTTGTCAGGTAAAACTATTGCGCATTTTTAATGCAGCTGGAGTACCTGTTTTCGAAGGATATGGTCCTACTGAGAATAGCCCAGTAATTTGTGTAAACAGACAAGAGAAGGGTGGAACAAAATTTGGTACAGTAGGCCCTCCAATTGAAGGCATTCAAGTGAAATTGGCCGAAGACGGTGAAATTATGGTAACGGGTCCTTGCGTGATGAAGGGCTATTACAAACGCCCCGACCTAACTGCTGAAACCATGAAAGATGAGTGGTTACTCACTGGGGATATTGGCGTTTGGGATGAGGGTAAATTCTTAAAAATTACCGACCGTAAAAAAGAATTGTTCAAAACCAGTGGAGGCAAATATGTGGCACCTCAACCCATTGAAAATAAATTAAAAGAGAGTCCATTTGTTGAGCAAGTGATGGTGGTAGGATCGGAGCGCAAGTTTGTTGGAGCATTAATTGTTCCTTCTTTTGCAACCCTAAAAGAGTGGATGAGAGAAAAAGGTATCCCTTATACTACCAACGAAGATGTAATTCATCATCCTAAAGTATTAGAACTGTATCGCGAATTGGTGGAGAGCTTTAATAAATTCTTTAATCATGTTGAACAGATTAAGAAGTTTGAATTATTGCCAAGGGAATGGACGGTAGACACAGGAGAAATGACGCCTAAATTAAGCTTGAAGCGTAAAGTAGTAAACGAGAAATTTAAAGACGCCATAGAAAGAATCTATGCCTGAACCTAATGCTTTACTGTGTATTCTAATAGTAGAAGATAATCCTGCTGATTTATTTGTACTAGAAGGACTCTTATGGAAAACCAGATTGCCGATTGGGCAAATTCTAAAAGCAAAAAGCAACGAAGAGGCAGATCTATTACTTAAAAAAGAGAGACCAAATTTAATTTTGCTCGATCTTTCTTTACCTGATAGTGTAGGGATTGAATCTTTTAAACATATCAATCATCTTGCGCCCAATATCCCCATTGTTGTATTAACGGGCTTATCTGATATGGAGATGGCGCTCGAGACCATGGCTGCTGGTGCACAAGATTACTTAGTTAAAGCCGAATTCGACGAAAAGCTACTTTCTAAATCTATTCAGTACAGTATTGAACGTAAAAGAAACTTAGAAAATACTCGAGTGAGTAATGAACGCTACAATATTGTAGTAAAAGCAACGAATGATGCGGTTTGGGAAATGAATTTAGCTGATCAGACAGTTTTGTGGGTAGGGGATAATTTTAAAAAAACTTTTGGTTACGACTTAGTGGATGTATATGTAGATGCCAACGATTGGATTTTTAAGATTCATCCTGAAGACAGAGAACGCGTACAGCAAAGCATTACAGATGCTTATACAAAATCGGATAGTCCTTATTGGAAAGAAGAGTATCGTTTTCTAAAATCAAATGGTTTTTACGCTTATGTGCTTGATAGAGGATATATCATCTATGAAAATGAGCGACCAGTCAGAATGATTGGAGCCATGCAAGATATTACGGAGCGTAAGGAAAATGCAGAAATGATTTTGCTTTCCGAAAAAAGGTATCGAAGTTTATTTGATTACAATCCAATGGCAATTTTTATTTGGGATTTACATTCGCACCAAATTTTGGAAGTAAATGATATGGCCCAAAAAGAATATGGCTATACCCGAAATGAATTTGTACAATTGACTTTATGGGATTTAAGAACCCCTGATAATTTTGGTAAACTCAAATTATTCATTGAGCATATTGCATCTTCTGTAGAGATGGATTCTGGTGGCACTTGGGAGCATATTACAAAATCGGGTGAGCGCATTTTCATGAATATTTTTTCTCATCGTATTCAATACAATGGCAAAGATGCAGTGATGGCCATTGCCCAAAATGTGACGGGTAAATTATTGCTCGAGAAAAAATTAGAAGAGGAAAGATTAATCAAGCAGAAAGAAATTGCTGAAGCAGTAATTAATACCCAAGAAAAAGAACGACACGATATTAGCCGTGAACTGCACGACAACGTGAACCAGCAGTTAACTGTAGCGATGATGTATATTGCTTCTGCAGAAAAGAAACAACAACCTGGATCAGATTTGCTTCGTCAATCGGCCGATTTTATATTGCATGCAATTGAAGAAAT
The DNA here is from genome assembly GCA_943371295.1 of Synechococcus sp. UW140. Classification (GTDB taxonomy): domain Bacteria; phylum Bacteroidota; class Bacteroidia; order Chitinophagales; family Chitinophagaceae; genus Sediminibacterium. The sequence goes on from CALRUG020000055.1 coordinate 6,876, forward strand.
CCGAAGGCTTTCTAAAGGTTTGGTAACGCCCTTAATTAAAGACTTTGGATTGGTTAAAGCCATTGAAAGTGTGTTGGAAGACTTGACTGCAGTGAATGATATGCAAATTGAATTTGTTTCGGATACTTTCTTTGAAGACGATATTCATTACGATTTTAAGCTCAGTATTTTTAGGATTGTGCAAGAACAGGTGAATAATGTTTTAAAACATTCTGGTGCCAATCAATTAAAAATCGATTTGGGTAGAAATATCAATAGTATTTATTTATCTATCTATGATAACGGGGTAGGCTTTGATTTAGCAGTACAAAAAAAGGGTATCGGTTTGTACAATATCACCAGCAGAGTAGAATTGTTTAATGGAACCATTAGTATTCATACTGCTCCTACCTCAGGCTGTGCCATGCATATGAGCTTCCCTATTACCCAAGAAATTATGCGTCACTAGTCCTTTTGGTGGCCGCAATGAATTTTTGACGAATAATCGTTTGTACTGGCTTTCGTTGAATTTTACTTTCGAGCCATGAAATGAAATCAAGGTACATAAATGCCCTGGTTTCCATTCTGTCGTTGGCCATTCCTTTTAATTCGGTTAACAACTGTTGAAACAATGGTTTTACCTTATTGGGAGAACTATGAAATGATTGTTTTAAGAAACTAAATACGGCTTCCTCGGCAGCACTCAGGTTTTGCATCTTCGCCATGAAGCGGTAAACAGATTTTAATAAATATTTGAGTAAGTCAAAATTGCCTAATTCATAATGTGCAATTAAATGCAAGAGTCGTGCATAGCATTGTAGATCTGTTCTGAGGTCTACTTTTAAATTGATGATCTTATTTAAGTAATCAATGCTTTTTTCTGCGTCGCCACTACCAAAATACAAAGAGGCAATTTTATAATAAAATACCAAGGTTCTGTGTCGGTCTAAATATAATTCGTAGGCTAATAGTCTTTCTTCAATTTCTGGAACCAAGGATAATCCCTTTGTAAAAGTTCCTTCCATGAAATGCTTATTCAATTTAGCCGTATACAAATAAGTGAAGCACTGTACTTTGTTATTGATATTATTTTGAACTACTGGGGTTTCAATAAATGCTTCAAATTCCTTGATGGTTTCATTGAATTTTCGATAATTCCGCAAATCAAAATGAGCTCCCAATAAATTGTGCATGCCCTTGATATAGTGGGCTGTTTCAATCTCAATCATTTTGGGTTCTGCATTAAATAGTTCTGTCCATTTAATGCAATATCGATAATACATCAAGAATTCTTGGGTAATAAATGCATACCAACAATAACACTGGTATAGATAGAGTTTTTCATAGAACCCTTTTCCCTGTTCGTTTTCGTGCAAAATGGGGTGTTTAAAATAAACATCCAACGCTTGTGTATCTGCTTCATTTCGGGCGTGTCCATTTCTTATATACCACTCGTACAACAACAATGATAAATTAGACAGGGTGCTAATATTGACTAGTCTTTCATTGGTTTCTTCTGATTCTTCACAAAGCTTTTCTGCCCTATCCTGCATACTTCTCGTTATATGCAAGGATTCAATTTTCTTTTCTAAAAAAAGTACTTGTTGAATATAAGTTACCTGGTTATTGGCTTTGGCCAATTCTTTTACCTTCTCTAATATTTTTAAACTTTGAAGATTGAGTCCTTTATTATACAAGATTCTAGCGAAGTCTAATTGTTCATGCAGTTGCAAGTCTATATTTTCTTCTTGCTTCAGTAAACGAACACTTGCTAGTATTTCTTGGTATAAATGTGCTTTTAAGTTAGAGAGTTGTTGCTTTTGTATGCTGGGTGTTTTCTTAAGTAGCAGCGCTTCATCGTATTGAGTCATTTTATCTAAAGCATCAAATAGCTGTACCACTTTTAAGTTGCCTGTTCCCGAATTACGGGTCATATATAGTTTGAAATTGCGTTTTTCGGCCCTCTCTAGTGACTGAATTAATTGAAATAGGGCATCTGTTGTTCTGTTGGGCATCGTAATTGAGTTGGGCTATAATTCAATACTGTATTGACTTTTATGGTTTTTGAGTGGCTTTACACAGCGTAAAAACCTACTTGTTTTGTTTCAGAACTAAAGATAAGGCAATCTAAATTCGAATACGACAGGCCGTACTGTTGTTATTAAAGGCAATCAATAGCAATAGCTACGCGCCTGTCTTTTTATATTAAAAATACCATTGAATATGGCTGAAAAGATTCACATTTTTGATACTACCCTTAGAGATGGGGAACAAGTACCTGGCTGTAAACTGAATACCAAAGAAAAATTGGGTCTCGCTTTACAGTTAGAAACATTGGGTGTAGACATTATTGAAGCGGGATTTCCCGTGTCTAGTCCAGGCGATTTTGAGTCAGTTACCCAAATTGCCAAGCATATTAAAAATGCGACTGTTTGTGGTTTAACCAGGGCAGTACAAAAAGACATTGAAGTAGCTGCACAAGCACTAAAATATGCAGTGAGACCAAGAATTCATACTGGAATAGGAACATCCGACTTTCATATCAAAGCCAAGTTCAATTCTACTCAAGACGAAATTCTAGCTCGTGCCATACAGTGTGTAAAATGGGCTAGAAATTTTACCGATGACGTAGAGTTTTATGCAGAAGATGCGGGTAGAACAGACAATGAATATTTAGCAAGGGTAGTAGAGGCAGTTATTGCAGTTGGCGCCACCGTGGTGAATATTCCAGATACCACTGGTTATTGTTTACCTCACCAGTATGGAGAAAAAATTGCTTTCTTAAGAAACAATGTTTCGAATATAGACAAAGCCATCATTTCTTGTCATTGTCACAATGATTTGGGTTTGGCTACAGCTAATTCCATTAGCGGGGTAATGAATGGGGCACGTCAAATCGAATGTACCATTAATGGTTTAGGGGAACGTGCAGGAAATACTTCATTAGAAGAAGTAGTGATGATTATAGCTCAACACAAACAATTAAATCTATACACGAATATCAACACGCAGATGCTGAATCCGTTGAGTAGGGAAGTATCTGATATCATGCGTATGCCTGTTCAACCCAATAAAGCCATTGTTGGTTCGAATGCATTTTCTCATTCATCGGGCATTCATCAAGATGGTTTCTTGAAGTGTGCAGAAACCTACGAAATCATTAATCCTGAATTGGTTGGTGCCGAAGGGAGTAAAATTGTATTGACTGCAAGAAGCGGGAGAAGTGCGTTGGCACACCGTTTTCAAAAATTGGGATACGAGTTTAATAGAGACGATATAGACGCACTGTATGAACATTTTTTATTAGTAGCAGATGGCAAAAAAGAAGTAGTAGAAGCCGATTTGCAACAGCTGGCAATGAACTATAATAAAGTAAGGGCAATAGCATAATTAAGAAAAATGGCACAAACATTATTTGATAAAATTTGGGATGCACATGTTGTTGAGAAAATACAAGATGGGCCTTCGGTATTATATATTGACAAACATTTCATTCACGAAGTAACCAGTCCACAAGCATTTAAAGGAATTGAAAAGCGAGGACTTCCATTATTCAGACCAAAGCAAACCATTGCAACTGCAGATCACAATGTGCCTACATTGAATCAGCATTTACCTATCAAAGATTTATTGAGTAAAATGCAGGTAGATCAATTGATTGAGAATTGTGAGAAGCATGGGGTTGAACTATATGGATTAGGACATCCTTATCAAGGAATTGTACATGTGATTGGTCCTGAATTGGGCATTACACAACCAGGCATGACCATTGTTTGTGGAGACAGTCATACCAGCACCCATGGAGCTTTTGGCACCATTGCTTTTGGAATAGGTACCAGTGAAGTAGAAATGGTTTTTGCTTCACAATGCGTGTTGCAAACCAAACCCAAAACCATGCGAATCAATATTGATGGCGAATTGCCTACTGGGGTTGTTTCAAAAGATATTATTTTGTACATCATTGCTAAAATTTCTGCCAGTGGTGCAACTGGATATTTTGTGGAGTATGCAGGAAGTACGATTCGTTCGCTTTCTATGGAAGCCAGAATGACCATTTGCAATATGAGTATTGAAATGGGGGCTAGAGGAGGAATGATTGCACCAGATGATATCACTTTTGAATATATAAAGGGAAGAACATATGCACCTAAAGGAGCAGACTGGGATAAAAAATTAGCTGATTGGAAAAAATTATTTTCAGATGATGATGCAGTATTTGATGCTGAAATAAATATTAACGCTGCTGAAATTGCTCCAATGATTACCTATGGTACCAATCCTGGATTGGGTATGGCAATTGATGCAAATATTCCATTAATGGAATCAATCACTAATGAGGGCGAAAAGAAAAATTTAGCCCAAGCATTAAACTATATGGGATTAAATAGTGGTGCTGCATTATTGGGAATGCCGATTCAACATGTATTTATAGGAAGTTGTACCAACTCTAGAATTGAAGACCTGCGCTTGGTGGCAGAACTTGTTAAGGGTAGAAAGAAACACGAGTCGGTTAAAGTAATGATTGTGCCCGGTTCTCAACAGGTAGCCAAACAAGTACATTCAGAAGGACTGGATAGAATATTTGCAGAAGCTGGTTTTCAAATAAGACAAGCGGGTTGCAGTGCCTGTTTAGGAATGAATGAAGATAAAATTCCAGCTGGGGAATATTGTATAAGTACCAGCAATAGAAATTTTGAAGGAAGGCAGGGTGCAGGCGCTAGAACATTATTGGCTAGTCCATTAACTGCAGCTGCTGCAGCCATTACTGGTGTGGTAACCGATGTGAGAGATTTAATTAATCAAAATTAGCAGTTAATATATTATGCAAGCTTTACAGCAAATAAAAAGTTCATTTGTTCCGTTGCCCATTGAAAATGTGGACACCGACCAAATTATTCCGGCTCGATTTTTAAAAGCGACTACTAGAGATGGATTTGGTAAAAATCTATTTAGAGATTGGAGATATGAGCAAGACGATGAAACAAAACCAAAGACTGATTTTGTATTAAATCAAGCTGTTTTTTCTGGTGAAATATTAGTGGCTGGAAAAAACTTTGGCTGTGGTTCTTCTAGGGAGCATGCTGCTTGGGCTTTATTGGATTATGGCTTTAAAGCAGTGGTCTCTAGTTTTTTTGCTGATATTTTTAAAAACAATGCATTGAATAATGGCGTATTGCCAGTAATTGTATCGGAGGATTTTTTACAGCAAATTTTTGCTTTAAATGCAACTGATACTTTGAGTATTGATGTTGCTGCACAAACGATCACCATTGATGCTACGGGGACACAAGCTTCTTTTGAGTTAAATCCGTATAAAAAAACTTGCTTATTGAATGGATACGACGATATCGATTTTTTGATAAGTCGTAAAGCAACAATTGAAAAATTTGAATTAGAAAAAGGCTAATATGGAAAAGAAAATAGCAGTCATTAATGGAGATGGAATTGGCCCAGAAGTAACGGCTCAATCAATAAAAGTACTCAATGCCATTGCAGAAGAGTTTGGTCATCAATTTACTTATACGCATGGGTTAATGGGCGCTGTTTCTATTGATGCAACAGGGTCTGCATTGCCAGAAGAAACATTGGCCATCTGCAAGGAAAGCGATGCCATTTTGTTTGGAGCAATTGGTCATCCAAAATTTGACAATGACCCTTCGGCAAGAGTGAGACCCGAGCAAGGATTATTGCAGTTGCGTAAGGAACTAGGTTTGTTTGCTAATATTCGTCCAATTAATACTTATCAATCGCTGCATCATTTGTCTCCTTTAAAGAGTAAGCAATTGGAAGGCGTTGATTTCATTATATTCAGAGAATTGACCGGAGGTATTTATTTTGGAAAGAGAACACTTACCGAAGACAAAACCTATGCTACTGATGAATGTGCTTACCATGAATTAGAAATAGTTCGAGTATCTAAAATGGCTTTTCAATATGCACAAAAAAGAAGAAAAAAATTAACATTAATAGATAAGGCTAATGTATTAGAAACGTCTAGGCTATGGCGTAGAATTGTTCAGGCTATGGCCATGCAGTTTCCTGAAGTAGCCGTAGATTATATGTTTGTAGACAATGCTGCCATGCAGATTATTGTTAATCCAGCTCAGTTTGATGTAGTGTTAACCGAGAATATGTTTGGAGACATCATCAGCGATGAAGCCAGCGTATTAAGCGGATCTTTAGGCTTATTGCCCTCTGCATCTGTTGGTAAAACAGTTGCTATGTTTGAACCCATTCATGGATCTTATCCGCAAGCAGCTGGTAAAGACATAGCCAATCCTTTAGGTTCTGTATTGTCTGCAGCAATGATGTTAGATCATTTTGGCTTAATGGCAGAAGCCAATGCAGTTAGAGATGCAGTAAACTGGACGCTCACACACGCATTCGTAACAAAAGATATTGATCCAATTAATAATTATGGTACAGAGGCTGTAGGAGATTTATTGGCCGATTATATTAGAAAAAAGCATGAAACCAATCAAGGCACGAATGCCTCTTTGAATGCTTCTACTATTATCTAATCGGGGTCTTGCAAAGTACTTTTTAAAATCAACTACAATGAATTATTATCAACCCAATACTATTATTTATCATAATGGGGAATTTGTAAAAGCAGTAGATGCGAAAATGGATTTGTATAGCCAATCGCTTCATTACGGCTATTCTGTATTCGAAGGAATTCGTTCTTATAAAACGACCAATGGCTCAACCGCCATTTTTAAAGCAGTAGAACATTTTGATCGTTTGAAAATTTCTGCTGAGTCAATTAATCTTCCTTATTCATTTCAAACACAAGCTTTGATTGACGCTACTTATGAAGTGCTCAAGCAAAATAATTTGGGAGACGCCTATATACGACCTGTTGTATATGCTCCTGCGAATATGAGTTTTGCTCGTAATACTGAATCGTATGTTTTTATTGAAGCTTGGGAAATGGCTCCTTTTTTAGGAGATAAATTATTGCGGATCATGACTTCCTCTTTTCAAAGACCGAATCCAAAAGCATTTAAAATTCATGCAAAAGCAGCAGGTCATTATGTAAACTCTATTTTGGCAAGTCAGGAAGCCAAAGACAAAGGATACGATGAAGCTTTCTTATTAGATATGAATGATTGTGCTGCTGAAGGTCCTGGTGCCAATGTTTTTTTTGAAAAGGATGGCGTGTTACATACGCCTCAGGCTGGTCATATTTTAGCAGGAATCACAAGGGCTACTGTTTTAGAAATTTGTGCACAATTGAATATTGAAGTGAAAGAAGGAGTGTATTCCATCAATGATATTAAACAAGCCGATGCTGCTTTTTTCTGCGGAACAGCTGCTGAAGTAATTGGTTGGGAATCTTTGGATGATTATGTATTTCCAAAAGAATGGAATGAAACCAATAGTTATAAAATACAGCAAGCCTACAAGCACTTGGTAGTAAAGCCTTTGAACGGATAGTTTAAACAACAATTATGATGGAGTTAAATAGATACAGTAAAACCATTACACAAGATCCTACGCAACCTGCTGCACAAGCCATGTTCTATGGGATTGGTTTAACCGATGCAGATCTAAAAAAAGCACAGGTAGGCATTGTTAGTATGGGCTATGATGGCAACACTTGCAATATGCATTTGAACGACCTGGCTAAGTTGGTGAAAAAAGGGGTTTGGGATAATGATTTGGTGGGATTGATTTTTAATACGATTGGGGTAAGTGACGGAATGAGCAATGGAACGCCGGGGATGCGTTATTCATTGGTGAGTAGAGATATTATTGCAGACTCTATTGAAACTGTTTGCGGTGCACAATATTATGATTCCATCATTGCCATACCAGGATGTGATAAAAATATGCCTGGTGCATTAATAGCAATGGGTAGGCTAAATAGACCTGCTATTATGGTCTATGGTGGTACCATTGCGCCAGGTCATTACAAAGGACAAGACTTAAATATTGTTTCTGCTTTTGAGGCATTGGGTCAAAAATTAGCAGGTCAATTAGATGAGAATGATTTTAAAGGTATTATTCAACATGCTTGCCCTGGTGCTGGGGCTTGTGGTGGAATGTATACAGCCAATACCATGGCATCAGCTATTGAAGCATTGGGAATGAGTTTGCCTTTTTCTTCTTCTAATCCTGCATTGAGTATTGAAAAGCAGCAGGAATGTTTGATTGCAGGTAAAGCCATTCAAATTTTAATGGAAAAAAATATTCTGCCTTCCGATATTATGACGCGTAAAGCATTTGAGAATGCTATTACGATCATTATGGTGTTGGGTGGTAGTACCAATGCAGTACTACACTTGATTGCAATGGCCAAGAGTGTGGGGGTTGCTTTAACGCAAGATGATTTTCAAAGCATATCAGATCGTGTTCCTGTATTAGCAGATTTTAAGCCTAGCGGAAAATATTTAATGCAAGACTTACACCAATATGGTGGCGTACCAGCAGTAATGAAATACCTATTATCTAAGGGTTTATTGCATGGAGATTGTTTAACTGTAACAGGAAAAACCATTGCTGAAAATTTAGTAGATGTGCCCAATCTCAATTTTGATGAACAAAAAATTATTCTTCCAATAGAAGCACCTGTAAAAGCAACGGGCCATTTACAAATTCTTTATGGCAATTTAGCAACCGGTGGTAGTGTTGCAAAAATCAGTGGTAAGGAAGGAGAATTGTTTGAAGGTCCTGCCAGGGTTTTCGATGGTGAACACGAATTAATTGAAGGAATAAATTCGGGTAAAATAAAGCAAGGCGATGTGGTGGTCATTCGCAATGTTGGGCCTGTTGGTGCCCCAGGCATGCCTGAAATGTTGAAGCCTACTTCTGCCATTATTGGTGCTGGTTTAGGTAAGTCTGTTGCACTTATTACAGATGGTCGATTTAGTGGAGGAACCCATGGATTTGTGGTGGGTCATATCACCCCAGAAGCAGTAAATGGGGGTTTAATAGGATTGGTTCAAGATGATGATATCATTGAATTGAATGTAGCTACAAAAAAAATGACCTTGAAAGTGTCGGATGAAATCATTGCAGAACGTAGAGCTCGCTGGGTTAAACCCGCTTTGAATGCAACCAAAGGCGTTTTATTTAAATATGCTAAATCTGTTAAAGATGCTTCTGAAGGTTGTGTAACCGATGAAGCTTAAATATATTTTGTATGAGTGCAATTGTAAAAGAATCCAATCAAAAAGACATAACAGTTCAACTTACAACTAATACAGCTGTAACTAAAGAATTGTCTGGATCGCAGGCAGTACTTGAAGCTTGTATTGCAGAAGGAGTAGATACTATTTTTGGTTATCCGGGTGGTGCTATTATGCCCATTTATGATGCTTTGTACGATTACAATGATCGTTTAAAGCATGTACTAGTAAGACACGAGCAAGGTGGCATTCATGCAGGTCAAGGATATGCAAGAAGCAGTGGCAAAGTAGGTGTAGTATTTGCTACCAGTGGACCCGGGGCAACTAATTTGGTTACTGGTTTAGCCGATGCCATGATTGACAGTACTCCGTTGGTTTGTATTACCGGACAAGTATTTGCTCACTTATTAGGAACAGATGCATTTCAGGAAACAGATGTGATTAATATCACTACACCTGTAACTAAGTGGAATTATCAAATTACTGATGCTACTGAAATTCCACATGTTTTAGCGAAAGCCTTTTATATAGCAGGTTCTGGAAGACCAGGTCCGGTATTAATTGATATTAGCAAGAACGCACAAATTCAAAAATTTAATTACGAAGGATATACTAAGTGTACTCATATTAGAAGTTATAGACCCAAGCCGATTGTTCGAAAAGAATATATTGAAGCGGCGGCTCAATTAATTAATGAAGCTAAAAAACCCTTTGTAATTTTTGGTCAAGGTGTAATACTTGGAAGGGCAGAAAAAGAATTTAAAGCCTTTATAGAAAAAGCGGGTTTGCCTGCAGCTTGGACCATTCTTGGTTTAAGCGCTTTGCCGACTGATCATCCGCAAAACGTGGGCATGTTGGGTATGCATGGTAATTATGGTCCGAATGTGTTAACCAATGAGTGCGATGTATTGATTGCAGTGGGTATGCGGTTTGATGATCGCGTTACTGGCAGGTTAGATAAATATGCCAAGCAAGCAAAAATTATTCATTTAGATATTGATCCTGCGGAAATAAATAAAAATGTAACAGCAACAGTACCCGTATGGGGAGATTGCAAAGAGACCCTCCCCTTACTTACACAATTGATACAAGAAAAAAAGCACAACGAATGGTTGGCTTTATTTAATCAATATACCCAAGATGAACAAGATGCAGTTATTCATGCAGAATTACATCCTACTCAAGGTGAACTAACAATGGGTGAAGTAATTCATTTATTGAATGAATTAACAGGGGGAAATGCCATTGTAGTAACGGATGTAGGCCAACACCAAATGGTAGCTTGTAGGTATGCAAAATTTAATGAAACAAAAAGTAATATCACTTCTGGTGGATTAGGCACTATGGGCTTTGCTTTACCCGCCGCAATTGGAGCAAAATTCGGGGCGCAACATAGAACCGTTGTTGCGGTGATTGGTGATGGAGGATTTCAAATGACTTTGCAAGAAATGGGCACCATTATGCAAACTGGTTTAAATGTAAAAATCCTGATTTTGAATAATCGCTTTTTAGGAATGGTGCGTCAATGGCAAGAATTATTTAATGATAGAAGGTACTCTTTTGTAGATATACAAAGCCCTGATTTTGTTCAGTTGGCAAAAGCATATGGCATTCAGGGGGCAAGCGTAGATGATAGAGCACTTCTGAAAAATGCTTTGCAAACTATGTTGGATCATGATGGATCTTATTTACTGGAAGTGATGGTTGGAAAAGAAAACAATGTATTTCCAATGGTACCCCAAGGTTGCAGTGTTTCAGAAATCAGGTTAAAATAATTGCTATGAAAAAAGAATATACCATTACCGTTTATACCGAGAACCAAGTTGGGTTGCTCAACCGTATTGCGATTATTTTTTCTAGAAGAAAAATTAATATAGATAGTTTGAATGTTTCTCCTTCTGAAGTTGAATCTATACATCGCTTTACGATTGTTATAAATGAAACAGTAGAAGTGGTTAGAAAACTCTGTTTACAAATTGAAAAGCAAGTGGAAGTGCTGAAAGCTTATTATAATACCAATGATGAAATCATTTGGCAAGAAATGGCTTTATATAAAGTACCAACGGATGCTGTTGCAGAGAAATTACAAGTAGAACGATTGCTAAGAGAGTATGGTGCTAGAGCGGTGGTAATTAGAAAAGACTATACCATTTTTGAAACAACGGGGCATAGAGAAGAAACGGATCGGTTGATTCAGTTTTTAGAACCTTATGGGCTGATTGAATTTGTAAGAACGGCTAGAATTGCCATCATCAAAGCCAGTAGTGGTTTTCATGAAAAGATTCGTGAGTTTGAAGCAGTGGAGCCTGCTGAAGAACTTATTGAAAACGAATTTCTTGATCAGGGTCAGGCTGTTTTTACTATGTAATCTACATTTTTAAAAAATATCAAAACAAATAATATGGCAAACTATTTCAATTCTCTACCGCTACGTGAGCAACTCAATCAATTAGGTGTTTGCGAATTCATGGACCAGTCTGCTTTTGCAGATGGGATCAATGCATTGGTTGGGAAAAAACTAGTGATTATTGGATGCGGTGCACAAGGGTTGAACCAAGGCTTAAATATGCGCGATTCTGGCTTAGATATAGCGTACGCTTTGCGCAAAGAGGCCATTGAACAAAAAAGAGCTTCTTATATTAGTGCTACGGAAAATAATTTTAAAGTTGGCACTTACGAAGAGCTGATTCCAACAGCGGATGTGGTGATCAACCTTACTCCCGATAAGCAACATAGTGCTGTCGTAAATGCTGTGATGCCATTAATGAAAAAAGGAGCAACGCTGTCGTATTCGCATGGATTCAATATTGTTGAAGAGGGGATGCAAATTAGAAAAGATCTTACGGTCATTATGGTTGCACCAAAATGTCCAGGAACAGAAGTTCGTGAAGAATACAAGAGAGGATTTGGGGTGCCCACTTTAATAGCGGTTCATCCAGAAAATGATCCTGAGGGCAAAGGTTGGGATTATGCTAAAGCTTATTGTGTTGCAACGGGTGGTCATAAAGCTGGCGTATTAAAATCTTCTTTTGTTGCCGAAGTAAAGTCAGATTTAATGGGAGAGCAAACCATTCTTTGTGGCTTATTGCAAACAGGTTCTATTTT
>CALRUG020000056.1:0-18917 GCA_943371295.1 Synechococcus sp. UW140
GGAAGTGGTTCTCCTCAACACCAAATTAGAGAAGCCATTGGTTACGGTGCTATTAAAATGAATATAGACACCGACTTACAGTGGGCTTTCTGGGAAGGGATTAAGGATTTTTACCAAAAGAACGAAGCTTACTTACAAGGTCAATTGGGCAATCCTGAAGGTGCCGATAAACCTAATAAGAAGTTCTACGATCCTAGGGTTTGGTTAAGAAAAGCAGAAGAAAACTTCTCCAAAAGACTAGAAGTAGCTTTTGAAGACTTGAACTGTATTAATAGAAACGCCTAATATTTGTAGAATAACCTTATTGAACTCCAAACGGTGATTAAACACTGTTTGGAGTTTATATTTTGAGCCAATTATTTGATAATTGATTATCTTTCCGCCCCAATTTGATTGCACGATATATGAAAAAAGAGCGTGAAGAAGACATAGAACAGAATTTAACAGGTAGCGAAGAAACAACTCAGCCTGCCGAGCCTGCAAAGTCAAGATGGTTTACCCGTAAGAGTAGAAATATCCAAACTTCTACAGCGGATAAAAAAGAAACTCCTGAAGGGCTATGGAATAAGTGTCCTGAGTGCAATTACATTTGTACTACCAACGAATTAAAAGAAAACCTATTTGTTTGTTTGAAATGCAATCACCACCATCGTATTGGCAGTGAAGAGTATTTCGACATCATATTCGACAATAAAGAATATACTGTTCTTTATGATGAAATTAAAAGTAAGGACTTCTTAGGATTTACTGATTTAAAGCCTTACCAAAAAAGATTGGATGATATTCATTCAAAAACCAATTTGAAAGATTCTATGCGCGTTGCAGTAGGCAAAGCGAATGGAGAAGGATTGGTTATTGCTTGTATGGATTTTGAATTCATTGGTGGTTCTTTAGGTAGTGTAATGGGCGAAAAATTCAGTAGGGCAGTTGATTATTGTATAGAGCATAAACTACCTTATCTTGTAATTAGTAAAAGTGGCGGTGCACGTATGATGGAAAGCGCTTTCAGCTTAATGCAATTGGCTAAAACAAGTGGGAAACTCTCCCAATTAAGCGATGCTAAATTGCCGTATATCTCCATGCTAACTGATCCTACTTTTGGTGGTATTTCTGCCAGTTTTGGAATGTTAGGAGACTTAAATATTGCTGAACCTGGTGCACTTATTGGATTTGCAGGCCCTAGGGTTATTAAAGAAACCATTAAGAAAGATTTACCAGAAGGTTTCCAGCGCAGCGAGTTTTTATTAGAACATGGTTTCCTAGACTTTATTGTTGATCGGAAAAACCTAAAAGACAAACTGGCTCAGCTGGTTCATTTATTCCGAAGCTAATGATGAACAATAGACAGGCTTATTTTAACTACCATATTGAAGATAAATATGTGGCTGGCATTGTATTGCTTGGAACTGAAGTGAAATCTATTCGGGATGGCAAGCTTAGTTTCAACGATGCTTTCTGCTTATTTGACGATGGTGAATTATGGATTAGGGGATTATATATTGCCGAGTACTCTCACGGAACCGCAAACAATCATATAGCTGTTCACGACCGTAAATTATTACTGAATAAAAGAGAGCTCAAAAAACTACAACTGAAGCTAAAAGACAAGGGGTATACGATTGTTCCTTTAAAGGTATTTTTTTCAGACAAAGGATTTGTAAAAGTTGAAATTGGACTGGGCAGAGGTAAAAAATTACACGACAAGAGAGAGACCATCAAGAACAGAGATTTAGACAAAGAAATGAAAAGATTCTTAGGATAATGACTGAATTTTTATCTGCGGATTATTGGAATGAACGTTATTTAAACAATGCTTCCCAATGGGATTTAGGGTTGATTTCTCCTCCCCTAAAAACATATATTGATCAATTAGAAAAAAAAGATATTGCCATTCTCATTCCTGGTGCGGGCAATAGCTATGAAGCGGTATATTTAATGGAGCAGGGCTTTACGAATATTACGGTTATAGATATTGCACCAACTGTAATTGAAGCACTTCAACATAGGTATTCCGATCAATCAAATATTCAATTTATAGAGGCCAATTTTTTTAATTGGGAAGGTCAATATGATTTAATTCTAGAACAAACTTTTTTTTGCGCCATTGACCCTACGTTAAGAGGCCAATATGCAAAACATATGTCCAGCCTATTAAAGCCTAATGGAAAATTAGTAGGGCTAATATTCAATAGAGCATTTGAAGCAAGCCCACCATTTGGTGGAGACCTTGAAAGCTATCAGCAACTCTTTGAACCCTACTTTAGTTTTAAAACAATGGAAGCATGTTATAATTCTGTTGCCCCAAGGGCCAACACCGAATTATTTTTTATAGCGGTAGTCAAAAATGGGATTGACCGTTTATAGAACGCCAATAAAGATTGAAAAAATGTTTTTAAACAGCAGGTTCTTGTTGACTCAAACAATGGAAACTACCTAATCCCCAAATAATATCTGTTGAATCAATTCCAACCACTTCCCTATTGGTAAAACATGATTGAATAATACTTAAAGCTTTATCGTCTTTATCGCAATTAAAAGTAGGCACGATCACATGTTGATTACTAATATAAAAATTGGCATAAGAAGCGGGTAATCGTTGGTCTTCGTATACCACTGCATCGGGCATTGGTAGTTCAACAATATTTAATTGTTTGCCAGATAGCAAACGCATTTTTTTCAATTCATGTAAATTGGTTTGTAGCAAAGAATAATTTTCATCTGATTTATTCTCTTCAATAACGGTAATGACTGTGTCTTCATTTACAAATCGAACGGTATCATCAATATGACCATCAGTATCATCTCCTACTATTCCCTCTGAAACCCAAAGAATTTGCTTAACGCCGTAATAGTTTTGTAAATAACCTTCAATCTCTTCTAAAGAAAGATGCGGATTGCGATTCGGATTTAATAAACAACAGCTTGATGTAAGCAAAGTACCTGCCCCATTGAATTCTACGGAACCTCCTTCCATTACGATACCCGGATGATATACAGGAAGATTAAAATGCTTCCCAATCTTTGAAGGTATTACATCATCTAAATTGAAAGGAGGATATTTATTACCCCATGCATTATAATTCCAATCTACTACTACTTTTTTATGTTCTGCTGCTTGATTAATCAAAAAAGCAGGTCCATGGTCTCTGCACCAAGCATCATTGGTAGGATGATAAAAAAATTCAACCGCATCCATATTTACTCCAGCCTGAACTAAATGGTGCTTAGCAAAGTTTTCCATTGCTTCATTGGCAACATTAATTCGAACCTTCTCACTCATTGCTAAGTATTTCACAAACAAACTATAGTTGGGGTAAATACTTTCAATTTTCCCAGGCCAACTAGCTTCTTTATGAGGCCAACTTAACCATGTAGCTTCATGTTTGGCAAATTCTGCTGGAAATTCATATCCTAATATAGCTGGAACTTGGTCTAGAGAAATCATAACAATATTAATCTTCGTCAATAAATCTTTTGGTAATAGGCTGATAAGAGTCAATTCTTCTATCCCTTAAAAAAGGCCAATGGGTTCTGTATTGATCGGTTTTTGCTAAATCCAATTCAACTACCGTTGTTTCTTCTGCATCATGAGATGCTTTATATATAAGGCTTCCAAAAGGGTTAGATACGAATGATCCTCCCCAGAATTTCATGGCACCATTTTGCTCTAACCCAACCCTGTTCACACTTACAACATGCACCCCATTGGCAACGGCATGGCTTCTTTGTATAGTTTGCCAAGCATTGTATTGTTCGTTATTCGTAGCTTCATCTTGAGAAGTAGCCCAACCAATTGCTGTTGGATAGAACAATATTTCTGCTCCCATTAATGAAGTGATTCTAGCTGCTTCAGGATACCATTGATCCCAACAGATTAATACACCAAGTGTAGCAAATTTGGTTTTAAATACTTTATAACCAAGATCCCCTGGAGTAAAATAAAATTTCTCATAATATGCAGGGTCATCTGGAATATGCATTTTGCGATACTTCCCTAAGTAACTGCCATCTGCATCAATAACTGCGGTGGTGTTATGATATAATCCTTGTGTACGTTTTTCAAATAAAGAAGCAATGATCACTACATTTAATTCAGCAGCTAATTTACCCAAGACATCAGTGGTTGTTCCTGGAATAACTTCTGCTAATTTAAAGTTCTCATAATCTTCTACATCACAAAAATAGAGTGAAGTAAAAAGCTCTTGTAAACAAACAATTTGAGCCCCTTTTGCAGCGGCGTCTTTAATCCCCTGAATGGCTTTTGATAAATTTTCTTGTTGAACTCCGGTACAAGACATTTGCACCATTCCTACTTTTACAGTTGACATATTAGGTAGTTATCTGAATTAAATGGTCTAAATTATTTACGCCAATGGTTTTTTCTGTTAAGAATCCTTCTGCATATAATACGCCTATTCTCTTGCCCATCATCAAGTCTCTTCCTTTCACTGTTTCTAAAAATTGAGGGGAAGATATATAGGTAGTTGGCTCGTCTGAGTCTGTATTGTAAAACTGGGTGGTATAAGCTCTTATGGAATCCATTTTCGTTTCATAGTAAGGAGTAATATCTACTACAAAATGAGGAGTTAGTACTCGGTCTTGAATATAATGAAACACATTGGTTGGTCTAAATGCTTCCTGTTGATGACCGTCTTCATCCAAGGTTTCAATTTTTCTTAATCCAGCTAAAAATGCAGCATCGGCAACCAGTTTTGCGCTTCTGCCATGATCAGGATGTCGATCTTCAATGGCATTCGCTAAAATGATACTTGGTTTGAATTTTCTGATTACCCTTATAATTTTAAGTATGTTTTCTTGAGAATGTTCAAAAAAACCATCCGCCATACGCAGATTCTCGCGATGGTGTACCCCTAAAATTTTTGCTGCATTAGCAGCTTCTATATCTCGAATATCGGCCGATCCTCTTGTGCCTAACTCACCTCGGGTTAAATCGATGATTCCCACTTTTTTTCCCTGGTCAATAGAAGCCAAGATGGTACCAGAACAACTTAGTTCTACATCATCCGGATGAACCCCAAAAGCTAGTATATCAAGTTGCATACAATTAAATTATGGTAAAGGTAATCAATGATATTGCATAAAAAATCCTGCACCGTTTTTGGAGCAGGATTTAGTTATATGAAAGAAAGAACTAGTCTTTCTTTGCGTAACGCTTTTTGAACTTATCAATTCTACCTGCAGTGTCAACCAATACATTCTTACCAGTGTAAAAAGGGTGAGATGTATTTGAAATCTCCAATTTGATTACTGGATATTCATTTCCATCTTCATATACGATGGTTTCTTTGGTAGCTGCTGTAGACTTACTCAAGAAAGATGTACCGTTACTCATGTCTTTGAAGACAACAAAACGGTAATTTTCTGGATGGATACCTTTTTTCATACTATTTGGTTTAGGTTATACGGATTTGGCCGTACGATTATTTAAAATTTGGATTGCAAATGTACAGGAATTATCGTTTTTAACCAAAAAAGCTGCAAATATTCGGTATTAGCTCTTCATATTTACAAATTGTAAGGGAACGCCAAAATCTCCAGACTTGCATTTGGCGATTACTTCCTGCAAATCATCAATCTTTTTACCGGTTACTCGAATGATATCATCCATGATTGCAGCTTGTACTTTAGCCCCACTGTCTTTAATCATTTTGACAATTTTTTTAGCATCTTCTTGGCGTAATCCATTTTTTACAGACACTTCTTTTTTGATGGTTTTACCGCTAGGGTAAGCGTCTTTTGAAAAGTCAAATGCATTTCCATCGATACCCTGTTTCATAGATCTACTGATTAAAATATCGATTAATTGCTTCATTTGCATTTCCGTATTCACTTCCAAAGCAATGATATAGTCTTTCTTGTTCAAGTCTACTTTAACATCGATATCTCTGAAATCGTAACGGGTTGCAACTTCTTTTTTTACTGTATTGATGGCATTGTCTAATACCTGAATATCTACAGCGCTGGCAATATCAAAAGATGGCATATTTATTTTTTTACGAAGGTACAAAAAAAAGGCCCTGGTAGAAACCAAGGCCGTATATACGACATGAGAGAAATACTTATTTACCCGAATCAACTCCTACTCTGCTTTGCTCATCTTCTGCACCACCTCTTTTCCTAGGTCCAGCAGCTGCTTTTCCTTTGCTAAATCGGTAAGTGAAACTGATATTGGCAATTCGGTTATCATTAAATTGTCTGAAGTTGGCATCAACTGTTCCATATTTGCTTTCCCCTTTAATCTTTTGAGACCAGAAAATATCTCTTACATTAATTCTAATGGTTCCCTTGTTTTTCATGATTTGTTTACTAAGTCCAATATTTACTACTCCAAATGGTTTAATTCTAAATATGCCTTCCAAACCTTCAGATCTATAGAATCCACTCAATTCTGCGCTATAACCTTTATTTAATTTAAACTGTTGGCTAATATTTGCCATAAACGTAGTAGCTGAAATACTAACAGGTTCATTGTTAATAGGTCCTGTTAATTTATTATTGGCCACATTCAAATAAATATTACCACTCCACCACTTAGTATATTGATTGAAAGCATTAATGGATAAGCCAATCTGTTCTTGTGTTGCAATATTCTCTTGTTTTACAAAAGTTTCATTCTTAGCATCATCTTGAATAAGTACTTGTTGAATGATATCTGTTGTTTTGGTATAGTTCAGCGTGGTGGTTAAGAAACCTTTGTATGTATGACTCAATTCAATATTATGGCTAAACTGAGGTTTTAAATAAGGGTTTCCTTGTTCATATGTATACCGATCTAAAAATTCTACAAAAGGATTAAGACTTTGATAATCAGGTCTTCTAATTCGTTTGCCGTAATTTAATACAAAGTTATTTTTCTCATTAGCTGCGTATTGAAGATAAGCAGTTGGAAAAACCTGGATATAATTTCTATTGAACTGAACATTGGTTGTACGCTGGTCTCCCTTTGCTATCGTTTGCTCTGCTCTTAATCCCAATTGCATATTGAGTTTACTATTTAATGGCTTGCTAAAATTGATATAGGCAGCATTGATATTTTCTTTGTAAACAAAATGGTTGCTCCTGTTATAATCTCTCATCATTACCCCATTAAATAATGTATCATAAATAGCATTGGCATCTGTGGTAACAAAACTTGTTTTTAAACCAGCTTCCAACTTTGCCTTATTTTTTAATGGATGTACATAGTCAATTTTTGCAGTGTAGATATCAATTATTTGAGGAAGCTTACCAAAAAGACTGTCTGTTTTTGCAACCGTTTGACCCAGACTATTTTGGTATGCATTGTTTAAAACCAAATTGGTATTACCATTATAGGTTAAATAATCTGCATCGAATGTTAGTTCCCGACCAGTACTATCTAATATATGTCTGAGGTTGAAATTAACACTTGAGTTTTTCCAAGTATCAACATTACCATTATAAGCAATTGTTTTATTAATCAAATTGTGCTGTGAATTAAATATATTAATATCCCCCATTGAGTTCCCGTTTCCTTTATTATTGAAACCATTAAAAACCAATCCCAGTGTGGTTTTGCTTGATGCATAGTAATCTAACCCAATTTTACCGTTAAAGGAATGATTATAAGTTGTTCTGTCTGTTATTTGCTCAAAGAAAGAAACCACTTGTTTGGACCCACCGTCAATAAATCTTCTATCGATGGCAATATTTTGAAATCCAATACGCTCGTTTCTTCCAATATTTCCAAATACATTCAATTTATTCTTGCGATAGTTTAATTGAACGTTTTGGTTATTTCTACTATACACACCTTGACCATAACCAGCCGTTACTGAACCATTGAATCCCACTACTTTAGACTTCTTGGTTTTAATATTAATCACCCCAGCATTACCAGCAGCGTCAAAACGTGCAGGTGGGTTGGTCATTATCTCTATTTGATCTAATTGAGCACCTTGCGTATTCTTTAATAAATTAACCAAATCTGGTCCAGATAAATAAGTGGGTCTTCCATCCATATAAACCACTACTCCTTCTTTACCTTTCAAGCTGATATTACCATCCTTATCCACTGAAATACCTGGAGACTTTTCTAAAATTTCCATTGCAGTTGCTCCTCCATTGGTTGGTGATGCATCTACGTTTACAATCGTTCTATCTGCTTTTTGCTCAATCAAAGGCTTTTTTGTACTTACAGTAACTTCAGCCAACCCTTTAGCCAATGGAACTAATTGCCAGTTAGGTAACTTTTCTTGACTTAAACCGTTCCACTCATAAGGTCCTAAATAGGCTTTTTCAAAACCAACCATATTGGCTAATAACAAGTATTTCCCTTTGGTTGCAATTTGAATAGAATAGGTACCTGATTTATCAGTAAGGGCTGTTTTAAGCTTTGATGAATCCTTGGCATTTAGTAAACTTACCATTACAGATTCGAGCGGTTGCTGATTGGAAACAATCTTTCCGGTAATGATTGTTTCATTCTGTTGAGCTTTTGCTCCAACGCTCAAGGCTGTCAGACTCAACAGTAAGGCTTTTTTAAGTAGATTTTTCATTTGCACTAGTTTATAATTTAGTTCTTGGTTTTGATTATTACAAAACAAAACTAACTACTGTGCTTTACATAGTACATTGTTTTAGCATGGGCGGTTTATTTCAATGCTAAATGGTTTTGAAAGAATGACTAACGGAAATAAAATAGGGCCCTAAATGACTGATTTAACTTTTCTAAAGTAAAAAAAGCTCAAAATCCCAGCAATAACTAGACCTGCTGAAATTAATTCTGCTTGTGTAGGATTAAACAAAATATTGTATTCGGTATTTACCCTGATTTTTTCAATAAAAAAACGTTCTAATCCATTCAATACTAAGTAGATACTAAACAATTGGCCTGGTACTTTTATCTTATTTCTTAAGAACCAAAGAAGGCCAAATAGTAAAAAGCAAATGATTAATTCATATAAAGGAGTTGGATAAACAGGAACAGCTAATTGATTACAAAAAGGGCCTGTACATCCTGGTATAGGTGCTCCTTCACCCAATACATTGTGCGGGTAAGTATAAGACCACATAAAATCTGGAAGCCAAGAATAAGGGTTTGAGGTTGGATTAGGAATACCCCAATCTCCATCTCCACTGATTTGACATCCAATTCTTCCAAATGCATAAGCAAACATCATAGTTGGCGCAAATGCATCAAGCATAGGTATTAAACTGATTTTATTTTTTTTAGCATACCAAATAATGGCAGCACCAGCACAAATTAATCCACCATAAAAAGTGAGCCCACTAAATGCGATTAAAGAGCCAATTGGATCAGCAGTAAACTCATTCCAGTTCTCTAGATTATGAAATATTTTTGCTCCTAAAAAGCCAAATAAAGCTGCATAAATCACAATATCTCCCACTCTATCTTGTGGCCAAATACGAACAATTCTTTCCTCTGGCTTATCTAATTGTACTTTTTTCTTTTCCCACCATTTTAGTATTCCAAAAAGCAACGCAGTAATCATTCCAGTCAACAAATTACCTTCTCCAGAAAGGATAAATGATTGAGGATCATCTAAAGCATTTTTGATGGTAAAAGCTCCGATAATTTTATATCCAAAAATGAAGCCTAATAAGCCATTCGTGATTAATTCACTTAAACTAGCAGGTTCTCCTATTTTTATTTTTTCTTCGGTATGTACAAATAATCCCAACCCTTGTTTTCTTCTTAATTCTAATGAAAGTATCCATGCAGAAATAACAAAAGAAAGTGCTACGAAAAATCCAAAGCTATTCACCAACTTAAGTCCGTTCACTTCAATTCCAAAAAGATCTTTGAATGCGTAGTATAAATTAGGATACATATAAATGATATAATAATTGAGTGCAATGTTACTCAGAAATTGTCAAAAAAAGCAAGGCCTCACAAAAGTGAGGCCCATACTTACTAACCCATCTAAAAACAAGTTACAAAATTAATTACAATGCTCATTAAAAGCCGCAATTAAATGTTGTGCAATCGCTTGTGCCGGTCTTCCTTCAATTTGGTGTCTTTCAACCATGGTAACCAATTCACCGTCCTTAAATAAGGCGATTGCAGGTGAAGATGGTGGAACAGGCAATAAGTGTTCGCGAATTTTATTTACCGCTTCAACATCAAAACCTGCGAAGCTGGTCATTAATCTATCTGGTCTTTTACCTGCGTTTTGAACTGCCATCAAAACACCTGGTCTACATGCACCTGCTGCACAACCGCAAACTGAATTGATTACTACTAAAGTAGTTCCTTCCTGCTTAAGCGTATTGTCTACATCAGCAGCAGTAAGTAACTCTCCAAACCCTTCATCTGTTAATTCTGCCTTCATTGGCAGCACAATTTCTGCTGGATACATAATTTGAATTTAGCTTACAAAGTTACAACATTGGACCATATTCTCCAATCTAGATTAATAAAAATGCCATAATGGCGTCTAATTAAAATTTAACGGTCATTATGTCTGTTAAATTAATCGATTGAAAGTCAGATTTGCTTTTTTTGTGGAATGGAATACCATTTGTTCTATAAAAACAAAAACAATTTAAAAAACAATAAATTTTATTTTATGTCAATCTTAAAACACAGCAACACCAGCGTATTCGATGAACTTTTCAATGCTTTTCCTAACAACTTTGGAAGCAGTATTCCTAGTGGCTATCCTACCGCAGCAGTAAATATTCATGAAACAGCAGATGCATTTCATTTAGAATTAAATGCCCCCGGTAGAAACAAAGAAGACTTCGCTATTAATGTAGACAAAGGCTTATTAACCATTTCTTATGAAAAGAAAGAATCTTCAGAAGAGAAAACCTATAAGACAATTAGAAAAGAATTTACCTATAAGTCTTTTAAAAGAAGCTTTTCAATAGATGATCAAATTAATGCTGATGGCATACAAGCTAGATATGAAAACGGGGTATTAAAATTATTACTACCTAAAAAGGAAGAAGTAAAAAATGCTCCAAAGCAAATTGCCATTAATTAATTAATTAATTAATGGCATTTAGATTACACAAATATCATTGTGAGTAGTCCTAAAATAAATCAACCTATTTCAGAATAAGGCATTGCTACAAAGAAAAAGAGTCTCCAATATGGGGACTCTTTTTTGTTGAAATGTATTGAAATTTATACAATTAGGATTGCTTATTAGGACAAGTAGAAATCCCAAAGAGGGTGTAAAGCGGACAAAAGCTAATCAAACTTGTTAACACAAATACTCCTGCCAGAACAAGGAGTACAATACCCAATGTTCCAGAAATAGTGCCAGCATAATACAAACCAGCTACAATTGCAGCTACTATTATCCTAATCGTTTTATCAATAGTACCCATGTTCTTTTTCATTGTTGTACAATTTGGTGTACTTAAATATACAATAAATGTAATAAATGATATAACCTTGTAATATTTTTATTGAAAGAACTACCTATAGTATATCGATGACTTATACAGAAAAAGAGTTTATCCAACTGCTGAATCAAAACCAGAAGATCATACACAAAGTATGTAACCTGTATATGAATTGGCAAGAAGACAAGGAAGACCTCTTTCAAGAAATTACTTTACAGGCTTGGAAAGCATTTAGTCAATTTAGAGGAGATGCGAAATTTTCAACCTGGCTGTATAGAGTTGCTTTAAACACTGCCATTACCTTTTTTAGAAAGGATAAAAAGAATGCTTTTATAGCAACTGTTTCTGAAGTGCCTGAGTTAGCACTTCCTTCAGATAAAGACCCTATTGAAGATAAAACAAAAGCAATGTATAAAGCAATAGCAGCATTATCGAAAATTGATAAAGCCATTGTGATGCTTTATTTAGAAGACTATAGCTATGCGGAGATAAGTGAAATAATAGGGATTACTGCAAATAATATTGCAGTAAAAATGAATAGGATTAAAGTAAAGCTAAGGGAAGCAACTTTAAAAAACTTTGAAAGGATCTAAATCAATAACTATGGAATTAGATGATTTAAAAGGATTAATCAACCAAAAATTGGCCGAAGACAGTTTTGATAGAACAGAAAACAATTTCGCTGACTTGTTAAAAGGAAAAGCCAGTTCTGTAATTCAAAAAATCAAAAAAAGTCTTTGGTTCGAAATTATCTGCTGCATTTTGGTTGTTCCATTATTTATTGGAATTGCTTTATTTAGCTCCTACTCTTCCATGAAGTTATATTTTGGATTATTTGGTATTATTTTTATCCCATTCACTTATATCTTTTTTTACTTACTTAAAAAAGTCAATGAATTTGACCAATCGGTATTACCAATAAAGGATAATCTTGTACAACTTATCAAAATGTTGGAAGATTTTACTCGCAGGTATTTTCAATTCAATATGGCTTTACTACCCATCTGTTTATTATTTGCCATGTACTTAGGATATAATGAGAAAGAACCGGTTCCGGTTTTAGACAATTTAATAGACCAACTAAAAATCACAAAAAGTATCTACATAGGATTTATTATCGGATATATCATTGCAATGGTCCTTGGTTTAGTATTTATCACCAAATGGTATATCAGAAAACTCTATGGCAAATATATAGACCAACTCAAAGTTTTACTTGCCGAATTAAAAGAGGATGAAGAGTAAATTCAAATTATTGAGCACAGCCAGTCTTTCTGCGGGTATCAATAATGTATTGAATACGCCATTTATCGTTGTTCCTTACTAATTGAAAAGAGTTCACCCCACAATGACTGAAGTCGGATCTTCTATAAAATTGATAGGGAGTCCAAACTGTAGCCAAAGGCCCATCTACTTTTACCACATCAAATACAATTCTTTCGTCTGCTAGTCCCTTTGGCAAATTGGATACCTGACGAACAAAAGCTGCAACAGAATCAGTCCTAACGATTAATTTACCCTCTTTATTGGTAGTTATAGTTTGCATGACGGCATTTTCTGTAAAGCAATCTTGCAACATTGCTCCATCGGCTTCTATCATTGCAAAAAACATTTTACGAACAGTTGCTTTTACAGAATCTTCTGCTGATTGAGCTTGTATATTACTAAAACATGCAAGCATTATAACTATCAATAAAAATACTTTTTTCATAGATTTTGTTTAAATGATGTAACAGCCTATAGGTATCCTAAAATTTTCAACATACTCTGTGCGGTTTGTTCCTTTGCATATACCCAATCAATCATTTTCCCGTTCTTATCCATTTCCACAATTACATGTTTGGGGGAAGGAATCAAGCAATGTTTAATTCCACCATATCCACTAATCTGGTCTTGATAAGCACCTGTATGAAAGAATCCAACATAGAGTGGTTCTTTGTTTGATTCAGCTTCTTTTTTATCTACTGTGGTAAGTTTAGGTAAAAACACTTCATTAATATGTTCTTCAGAATCGTAGTAATCGTGGCTATCACAAGTAATTCCACCTAAAACTACCCGCTGGTATTCATTGTCCCATTTATTCACCGGAAGCATCAAAAATTTCTCTCCAATTCCCCAGGTATCGGGTAGCGTTGTTATGAAAGAAGAATCAATCATATACCAACACTCACGATCATTCTGAATTTTTTCTCCAATCACACTATAAATATGCGCCATGCTCTCTCCTACTGTATAACTTCCAAATTCAGTATAAATATTTGGCATAGGTACTTTCGCTTTTTTACAAGCTTTCTTGATATTACCTACAATTTCATTAATCATGAATTGGTAGTCATATTCAAATCCCAGTGAGTGTTTAATAGGGAAACCTCCTCCAATATTAATTGAATCCAACTCAGGACAAATCTTTTTTAACTGACAATAAAGGTTAATGATTTTATTGAGTTCACTCCAATAATAGATATCGTCTTTAATCCCTTTATTTAAAAAGATATGCAACATTTTTAATTGGAACTTATCTTCATATCCTTCTATCTCATCTACATAAAATTCTAGGATATCTTTCGCACGAATCCCCAATCTTGAAGTGTAGAATGGAAAATTGGGTTCTTCTTCTGCGGCAACTCTAATCCCCACAGAAAATGGTGTTGCAGAGCGAACGCTTCTCTTATAAGCCTGTAGTTCTTCTTTATTATCTAAAATAGGTACCACATTTTTGAATCCTGAATTAATCAGCTTTGCAATTCTTGATGTGTATTGTTTTTGCTTATAGCCATTACAAATGATAAATGTATCCTTGTTAATTTTTCTTCGCTGATACAATCGATTTACAATTTCGATATCATAAGCATATGAAGTTTCTAAATGAATATTGTGCTTCAACGCTTCTTCCACAATAAAGGAAAAATGCGAACTCTTGGTACAATAACAATAAAAGTACTCCCCTTCGTATTTGTGTTTTTTAAATGCATTGGCAAACATATTTTTTGCCTTATTAATTTGCATTCCAATTTTTGGCAGATACGTTAACTTCAATGGAGTTCCATGTTTATCTATCAATTTCTTGATATCAACACCATTGAATTCTAAGTATCCTTCGTCGCTTACATCAAAGCCTTCTTGTGGAAAGTGGAAAGTCTGGTTCACCAGAGAGGTGTAGGTATTATTCATCAGGGAAGTTTCCTTTTTAAATTAGGATGTAAAAATAACCCTTGTAATGGATTATGAAAATAAAAAAAGCCGGTTGCTAAAAGCAGCCGGCTTAATATGTTGTAAAAGCAACAAATTACTTAACAGAAACAACCAATGCTTTGAAAGAAGCTGGTTCGTTCATTGCTAAATCAGCCAATACTTTACGGTTTAAGTCGATGCCTTTAACGCTTAACTTATTGATAAATTGGCTGTAAGTCATTCCTTCTTCTCTTACTGCAGCATTGATACGTGCAATCCAAAGTTGGCGATATTCACGCTTCTTTAATTTGCGACCTACATAACTATAAGTAAGACCTTTTTCTACAATATTTTTGGCAACGGTATAAACGTTTTTACGTTTACCATAGTAACCTTTGGCTTGATCAAGAATTTTCTTTCTCCTTGCTCTAGATGCAACTGCATTTTTTGAACGTGGCATAGTAAATGTTTTGAAGTTAGCGGAGCTAACGGTTAATAATCTGTTTTTTTAGCGGGCTAATTAGCCTTTCAAGCGTAATAAACGTAAAACGAAATCCTTATTGGTAGAACCAACAATACCTTTTTGTCTTAAAGCACGCTTGCGCTTTTTAGATTTTTTGGTTAGGATGTGACGCTTGAACGCTTTTTGGAAACTGATTTCTCCGGTACCGGTCACTTTAAAACGCTTTTTAGCGCTGGAGTTTGTTTTAACTTTTGGCATATAATAATCTAATAAAGATTACACCCTGCTGGCGTTCCACCACAGGGTGGAAACTTGTTTTGGCCTTACGGGAAAATTTTGGATTGCAAAAGTACATATTCTAAGCGAAATGTCCAATTTTTTACTTCTTTTTACCTGTTTTAGGGGTAAAAATGGCAAACATTCGCTTTCCCTCTAATTTGGGCATGCTTTCTAAGGTACCTGCTTCAGCCAATCTTTCGGCAAATTTCAAAAGCAATAATTGCCCTCGATCTTGGAACATGATGGCTCTACCTTTAAATTGTACATAAGCTTTTACCTTATTTCCATCCTTCAAAAAGCCTTCAGCATGCTTTGCTTTGAAGTTGAAATCATGGTCATCTGTACTAGGCGTAAATCTAATTTCTTTGATTTCGCTTTGTTTGGAGTTGGCTTTCATTTCCTTCTCCTTTTTCTTCTTCTCGTATAAGAATTTCTTATAATCTATTATCTTACAAACAGGAGGATCTGCTGTTGGAGAAATTTCCACCAGGTCCAATTCTTGTTCCTGTGCAATTTTTAGCGCTTCTTGTGTAGAATAAATTCCAACTGTAACATTGTCTCCTACTAGTCGTATCTGTAGTGCGCGGATTCTTTCGTTGATACGATGCTCAGGCTCTGGTTGCCTGTTAAACCTGGGATTGAATCTTCCTCTTGGTGCTAATGCCATTAAAACTTGTTTGGTTTAAAATTTTGATAAAGATATACCATATTCCTTACTAATCGCCGGATTTACGTTCTAGGATTTCTTCTTTGATGGTTTCAATAAATGAATGTAGTGCAACAGCACCCATATCACCTTTTCCTTGTCTGCGAATGGAAAGTTGCTTTTCATTCATTTCTTTTTCACCAATAACCAGCATATAAGGGACTTTCATCAATTCCGTGTCTCTAATTTTTTTACCAATTTTTTCACTTCTATCATCAATTTCCACCCTAACTCCTACTTTTTTTAATGCTTTATACACTTCCTGTGCATAGTCCATAAACTTATCGCTAATTGGTAAAATTTTAGCTTGCAATGGAGCCAACCATACAGGGAACTTACCCGCATAATGTTCTAATAAAAATCCAATAAAACGTTCATGTGTACCTAAAGGCGCACGGTGAATGATTAATGGAATCTCCGTTTCATTGTGTTGATTGGTGTATGCTAACTCAAATTTTCTACCTGAGTTGAAATCAACCTGATTGGTTGCCAATGTAAATTCTTTCCCAATGGCGCTCCAAATTTGCACATCTATTTTTGGACCATAGAATGCTGCTTCATCTTGTACTTCTACAAATGGCGTATTGGTCTCAATTAACACTTTGCGAACCATATCTTCTGTTTCCTTCCAAAGCTCAGGCTCATTCACATATTTCTGGCCCAATTTAGCGGGATCATGCAAGCTCAAACGCATTACGTACTTATCTACTCCAAATATGCCGAAGTATTTAAGGTACATATCGTTTACAGACTTAAACTCTTGAGCAAATTGTTCCCTATTGCAATAAATATGTGCATCATTCATATGCAAACACCGAACACGCATCAAACCAAATAATTCACCACTTTGCTCATATCGATAACAGGTTCCATATTCTGCAATTCGATAAGGCAGGTCTTTATAGCTCTTTGGTTCAGCTCCAAAAATTTTATGGTGGTGTGGACAGTTCATTGCTTTTAGATAGTATTTGGTTCCATCCAATTCCATTGGGGGGAACATACTATCAGCATAATAAGGTAAATGTCCGCTCGTTAAATACATGCTTTCTTTAGCAATATGTGGGGTTACCACACGCTTATAACCAGCAGCTTCTTCTGTTTCTTTTGCTAATTTTTCTAACTCTTCAATAATCACCGTTCCATTGGGCATCCATAAAGGCAAGCCAGGGCCTACATCATCATCCATGGTAAATATGCTCAATTCTCTACCTAATTTTCGATGGTCTCTTTTCTTTGCCTCTTCTAACATGAGCAAATACTCATCCATTTCTTTTTGAGTAGGAAATGTAACCCCATAAATTCTGGTTAACATTTTATTTTTCTCATCCCCTTTCCAATATGCACCAGCAATACTGGTTAACTTAATAGATTTAATAAATCCGGTATGTGGAATATGGGGCCCTCTACATAAATCGGTAAACTGACCCTGTGTATAAAAACTGATTTCTCCATCTGTTAAATTAGCCAACAAGTCTAATTTATACTCATCTCCTTTTTCGGTAAAATAGGCAATGGCATCTGCTTTAGCTTTTTGTTCTCTAATATATTGGCTGTTCTTCTTAGCCAATTCATTCATCTTTTTTTCAATAGCCAATAAGTCTTCTTCAGTAATTTTCTTATCTGCTAAATCCATATCATAGTAAAACCCTTTATCCAAAGCTGGCCCTACCCAAAACTTAACTCCAGGAAAAATGGATTCAACGGCTTCTGCCATTAAGTGAGCAGAGGAATGCCAAAAAGTATTTTTTCCAGCATCATCGTCCCAAGTTAAAAATTTAACCGTAGCGTCTTCCGTTATAGGCAAACTGGCATCAACCACTTTATTATTTACACTTGCCACCAACACTTTTCTGGCCAATCCTTCGCTAATTGATTTTGCAATATCCATTGCCGATACCCCTTGTTCGTATTGGCGTATTGCTCCATCCGGAAAACTAATACTAATCATAAATTGTTTCAATCTTTAATTTCTATTGGCAAAGGTAGCAAATAGGCGGCCGTATTGAACAAAACCTTAACTGTTTTTTATCATGCGTACCTTGTAAATTTGCCAAATGAGGTTGGTTTTTACACTATCTGCTTTTTTATTCCTTTCGCTTAGCTCATCTGCCCAAAAAATCACAGGCATTTGGAGAGGGTATTTTAGTTCAAGCAATGGATTATACAGAGAAGGCATACAAGAAGAAATGTACAAGTATGAAATTCAAATTGACCAACAACCCAATAATGGATTAAAAGGAGTCACTTATTCATACAAAAGCACGGTGTTTTATGGGAAAGCTTCTTTTCAAGGTATTTACAATGTAAAATCAAAAACAATAATTTTAAAAGAGAATAGTCTTATCGATCTTAAAATTGGCGATAAGAGCGAACCTTGTTTAATGACTTGCTATTTGGATTATTCTAAAATGGGTAAATTAGAAGTACTACAAGGCACATTTATTTCTATTAATGTTAAAGACAAAGGAGATTGTGGGAATGGTAAAATATACTTAGAAAGAGTTGCTGATTCCGATTTTGAAAAAGAAGCATTCTTATCTAAGAAAAATAATACCCCTAATAAACCTACCACGAACAAACCCAATTCATCGGCCACAAAAATTGTTGATTCAAAAACGCCAACTGATAAATCAACTAAACCTACCGCATCAAATGCTAAACCAACGATAAACAGTAAAACTGTTACCCCTTCGAACAAAAAGCCACCCGTGGTTCCTAGCCCCAAACCTGTTCCACCTTCAATAAAAGAATCTGCACAGGAACAAGCCAATAACAAAGTGGAAGAACAACCAGTACAACCTTATATAAAAAGAGAGCATGCAGAAACCCAGGGAAGAGAAAAAAGAGCCACCCCAATTCCAAAAGTATTACAAGAAAGAGAAAATAAATTAGTGAAAACGATTGTTGTAGATGATGAGAATATTCAAGTGGATTTATTTG
>CALRUG020000057.1:0-18763 GCA_943371295.1 Synechococcus sp. UW140
CAATGTAGAAGCAAGCAATTTAATGCAAGTAGGGATACACCACACCATTTCAAAAAAAGCAACATTGCATGCTTGGAATTTATTGGTTCCTAAAGTATTTAATGCTGCATTATTGCAATTGGATTTTACACTACCTGCACAAGAAAAAGACCATCAATATTATGGCTCTTTGCAAGCGGTTAAACAACATGCATTACAAGATGGAGGAAATGAAGATCCTGCGAAAAGATTTATAGAAAAAGACAATGGCTCTTTTAGTTATGGAGCAAGGGTCGGATACAAAACACCTGTTTGGGATTTCTCATTAAATTATAACCGTATCACCAAAGAAGGAAGGTATTTAATGCCAAGGGAGTGGGGCAGAGATCCATTTTTTACTTTTATGCCAAGAGAAAGAAATGAGGGTTTTGGAGATGTACATGGGGTGGTTGCTAAAGCAGCGTATTCAATCCCCCAAAAAAGATTGAAATTAAATCTAGCAGGAGGGTATTTTAAATTGCCTGATGTTAAAAATACCGTATTAAACAAATTTGGCGTACCTTCTTACATGCAGGTGAATCTAGATGTACGCTATGCTTTTGCTGGCTTGTTTCAAGGAATGGATGCACAGCTATTAATTGTTGGAAAAATAAATGAAGGCAATACTTACCAACAAGCAAAATATGAAATGAATAAAGTGAACATGGTTCTATATAACTTTGTTTTGAACTACCACTTTTAAGCATGAATAAAAATGTTACGCCATTTGATGCAATCTTTGAACCAGCACTGGTTACAGAAATGTACCAGTTTGGTGAAGTAAGACAATTTAAAGAGGGCGATTTAATCATGGATTACGGTAAGTATATCCGTTCTATGCCATTGATTTTAAAGGGCACCATTAAAGTGTTGCGAAAAGATGATAATGGGAAGGAATTATTATTATACTATCTCTCTAGTAATGAAAGTTGTTCTATGGCTTATAGCTGTTGCGTCGAAGCCAAAAAAAGTGAAGTAAAAGCGATTGCAGAAGAAGACGTTGAGTTATTGGCCATTCCACATATTAAATTAGAAGAATGGTTGTGTAAATATCCGAGCTGGAAAAATTATATCATGCGCAGCTTTAATGAACGATTCCTGGAATTATTGAAGAATATTGAATCCATTGCGTTTCATAAATTAGACGAGCGATTGATTGCTTACTTACGCGAGAAAAAACAAGTGACAGGTTCCAGCGTCATCAAAGCATCCCATTATTTAATTGCAGACGAATTGGCTACTTCTAGAGTGGTTATTTCTAGATTGTTAAAGCAACTAGAAAATGAAGGTCGCATTTTGTTGTACAGAAATGAGATTAAACTTCTGAAAGACTTTTAAGTTAACTTTGCTACACAATTAGAAAAATGAAACATTCTCAAACCATTGGATTGATTGCTGTTGTTCTTGCTATTCTAGTATGCTTTATGCCCTTGGTTTATATAGAAAGCAAGAGTTTAACCATCACTGGATTTAAGGCAGAAGGTACTCGATTTGGTAGACCAGGAATGTTTATTGTTTATATGGGGAGCATAGCTGCCCTTTTATTTTTGATACCCAAAATTTGGGCTAAAAGAATCAATGTTTTTTTAACTGCTATGATTTTTGCATGGGCAGTAAGGAATTATTTATTACTTACTACTTGCTCTGCAGGCGAATGCCCAAAAAAGCAAGTAGGATTATTTCTCCTACTTACTTTCTCGGCCATCACAATGATTATGTCTTTCTTACCTAAGATAGATCTTTCAAAGCAGAAGCAATAATTGCAACGCATTCTAAAATCTGTTCTTGATTGATTAATAAAGGAGGGGCAAAACGAATTTTATCTCCATGGGTTGGTTTTGCTAAAAGCCCCTTCTCTTTTAAAATTAAGCAGAAGTCCCATGCCGCTTCTGGATTGGGATGATTGATTACAATCGCATTGAGTAATCCTTTTCCTCTAATGGTTTTGATATATGGGGAGTTGAGTTTACTCAATTCATTGCGTAAGAGTTGGCCCATTGCTTCCGCATTTTCAGCCAACTTTTCTTCTTTGATAACAGTTAGTGCACTCATCGCAACCGCACAAGCCAATGGATTTCCTCCATAAGTTGAACCATGTTCTCCTGGCTTTATATTCATCATGATAAAATCGTCTGCAAGCACCGCAGATACCGGTAAAACACCACCGCTTAAGGCTTTACCTAAAATTAAAATATCTGGTCTAACTCCTTCATGATCGCAGGCCAATAGTTTCCCAGTTCTAGCCAATCCTGTTTGAATTTCATCTGCAATAAACAATACATTGTATTGGGTGCATAGTGCACGTACTTTAGTTAAGTATCCTTCATCTGGTATAACTACCCCTGCTTCACCTTGAATGGGCTCTACCATAAAAGCTGCCACATTTGGATCTTGCAATGCTTGCTCTAATGCAACAATATCGTTGTATGGTACTAATTCAAAGCCGGGCATAAACGGACCAAATTGGTGGTAACTGCTGGGATCGGTTGACGAAGAAATAGCCGCTAGTGTTCTTCCCCAAAAATTACCTTCAGCAAAAATGATTTTGGCTTTATTTTCTTCAACGCCTTTTTTAGCATAAGCCCATCTGCGGGCCAGTTTAATGGCAGTTTCTCCACCTTCTACACCTGTATTCATGGGCAATACTTTATCGTAACCAAAATAGGTTGCAATAAACTGTTCGTATTGGCCTAATAAATTATTGTGAAAGGCACGAGAGGTAAGGGTGAGTTTTTTTGCCTGTTCAACCAAACTTTCAATGATGCGAGGGTGGCAGTGGCCTTGGTTTACAGCAGAATAACCACTCAAGAAATCGTAATATTTTTTTCCTTCCACATCCCATAAAAACACACCTTCACCTCTTTCTAACACTACAGGTAGGGGGTGGTAATTATGTGCCCCATATTGATCTTCAAGTTGCAAGTATGCAGCAGTAACTGGCGATAGTAACTCAGTTTCCATTGGTAAAAATTTATAAATAAAATAATAAAAAGTACAGTGTGCATTTTTCATCAAATAGTGAGTGTGCAACTGTTCTTACATCAACAAAATGGACAGGGAATTTATCTAGTACCCGAAGGATGGTCTAGAAAATCTAAATTAAAATGAAGAAAATGCATGTTGAGCATAGATGCAAGATAATTAATTATATTCAATCTCAAATTCATCCTTATGCGATTGTTGAAATGGGTATTTATTGTTGTCATTGTAATAGTAAGTGCTTTCTCTGCTTATGCAGTCTTATTTGATAAAACCTATTTGTTTAAGGCAGCTTATTATAATTTTTCTGCAATTGACGATTATGCCATTTTTGAAAACAATAAAGTGGCCAAAGCTAAAGTGGAGAAACCTTGGCCCTTGGCCGAACAATACAATAAACAAGCATATCCAGATAGCTTGAATAGTTTATTAGAAGAGCTAAGGACTGTTGGCATATTGATGATTAAAAATGATTCGATTTTATTTGAGAAATATTGGGATGGATACAGTGACAGCTCTTTGTCTGGTTCTTTTTCTGTTGCTAAAAGTATTACCAGTATATTAATTGGTGCCGCCATAAAAGAGGGTAAAATAAAATCGGTGGAGCAGCCAGTGGGAGATTTTATTCCTGCTTTTGCAATTGGAGATAAAGCGGAAGTTAAAATAAAAGATTTGTTGACCATGAGTAGTGGTACCGATTGGAATGAAAGTTATTGGAATCCGCTGGCTGTAACCGCTGAAGCATATTATGGCGCCGATTTATTGAAGACGGCAACTGAAGTGAAAATGCTTGATCAACCTGGCACTTTGCATAAATATAAAAGCGGCGATACGCAGTTATTAGGACTTATTTTAGAAAAAGTTACGGGTAAAAAATTAAGTGAATATGCTGCTGAAAAATTATGGCAACCATTAGGGGCTAGTAAAGATGCATTGTGGAGTACCGATGGTTCGAATGGAAATACCAAAGCATTTTGTTGTTTTAATACCAATGCCAGAGATTTTGCTAGAATTGGTAAGTTCATGCTCGATTCCGGAAAAATTGATGGGGTGCCGGTAATAGATAGTGCATATTGGAAGCAATCTATTACAGCTTGTAATATTAAAGATGTTAAAGGATTGGATTGTAATTATTATGGATACCAGTGGTGGTTAGATCCGCAGCATTCCGAAATTTTTTATGCAAGAGGAATTTTAGGACAATACATCATTTCAATCCCATCTAAAAAAATTGTCATCGTTCGTTTGGCCCATAAAGCTTCCAAAGAGCGGGTGCAAACGGTTCCCAGAGAAGTAAGGGCATTAATTAATTGGGGGCTGAATAGTTAACCATTTTGATTGTACTTTCGCCAAAATACCGATTTTGACCCCATCTGTTGCAGTAGTAATATTGAATTATAATGGTAAAAAACACCTAGCGCAATTTTTGCCTTCGGTGATGGCTAGTAATTACCTTAATTTAAAAATTATTGTAGCAGATAATGGTTCTACAGACGATTCAATCTTATTTGTAAAAGAGACCTATCCGCATATTCAAATTTTGGATCATCATACCAATGAAGGCTTTGCTGGCGGATATAATTGGGCTTTGCAAAGAGTAGATGCCGATTATTATGTATTGTTAAACTCAGATGTGCAAGTAAGCAATGATTGGATTAATCCAGTGATTG
Organism: Synechococcus sp. UW140; assembly: GCA_943371295.1. GTDB lineage: Bacteria > Bacteroidota > Bacteroidia > Chitinophagales > Chitinophagaceae > Sediminibacterium. The sequence continues at coordinate 4,668 of CALRUG020000057.1, forward strand.
ATTTAATGGAGCAGGATAAATTGATTGCTGCAGCTCAACCGAAACTGCGTTCTTTTCATGAACCCAGTTTATTTGAATATGCTGGAGCAGCAGGAGGATGGATTGATTATTTAGGTTATCCTTTCTCTAGGGGTAGAGTATTTGATGTATGTGAAACAGATGAAGGGCAATTCAATCACAATGAAACCATATTTTGGGCTTCGGGTGCAGCCATGTTTGTTCGAGCTTCTGTATACCATGAAATGAGTGGGTTTGATCCATATTTTTTTGCACACCAAGAGGAAATTGATTTATGCTGGAGAATGCAATTGGCTGGGTATAAAATCATGGCTTGTCCTGCATCAGAAGTGTTTCATGTAGGTGGTGGTACATTGCCCAGGGGTGGTCGTAAAGTATTCTTGAATTTTAGGAATAACCTGATCATGTTGGCTAAAAACCTACCATTGAATGAATTGGTTTGGAAACTACCATTTCGTTTTTTATTGGATGCCGTATCGGCTTGGAAAGGCTTGTTTACGGGTGATATCTATTTTTTTACTGCCATCATGAAGGCACATATGGCTTTTGGATGGTGGTTTTGCACAGGTTATTTAAAAGCCTCCAAAGTGCGCAAACCGATGCAGGAGCTGCATGGAGTATTCCCGGGGTCGGTCGTTTGGAACTATTTTGTTCGGAATAAAAAACGGTTTCTTGAAATTATATCCACAAAGGGATGATAATTTTAATTGCATACCCTATTTTTGCAAAGCAATAATCTACTATGTCACAGGAAATATTAGAACACAAAGAAAAAGACATTAAGACTAACTGGGTGAATTCATCTAGATTCTTATTTTATCTACAAGTATTTTGCATTCTAGCTTTTGTATTAGGCGGTTGTTACCGTATGTACAATCAGCGCTACAAGGGGAAGCCTAAAGTAGAAGTACAAAGCAGCTCTAAATACAAGCCTGAGTATAAATAGTCCAAAAAAAATTTTGTTATGAACTAGAGATTGCTATTTTTGCACTCCCAATTTAGTTCTTACAAACCGCGGAAGTAGCTCATTTGGTAGAGCACGACCTTGCCAAGGTCGGGGTGGCCGGTTCGAGCCCGGTCTTCCGCTCCAAAAAAATCCCGCTCTTAATGGGTCGGGATTTTTTCATGGCAGCCCCGGTGGTGGAATTGGTAGACACGCAGGACTTAAAATCCTGTTCGCCGCAACGCGAGTAACGGTTCAACTCCGTTCCGGGGCACAAAGCCTCTTCAAGTTTTTGGAGAGGCTTTTTTATTTAGGTAAGACCCATAATTCGGTAATCAGCGAGCGAAGCGAGCTAATCCGTTCCTTATCATCTCTTTACATTCACATATACCCACATTTTTAGTCTTTTTTGTTATATTACGATAGCGAATCATTTTTGTATAACCATCCTAATAAGCTAATAATTAATAACTGATTAGCATGTATAAGCGTTTAGTAATTCTCTTTTTATCCATAATATTGGTTAATGGCTTTTTGCCCGCCCAATTGCTCGATGTAAAAACGTTAAGGGAAAAATATAATAATGCTAAAACCGATGCAGCTAAACAAAGTGCCTGTTTAGATTTACAATTATTTTTTAGTGAAGTCAATCGGGATTCTGCAATGTTTTATATTGAAGAAAGACTTGCAATTGCTAAAAAAGTTGGATATAAAATATTGGAAGCTTCAATTTTAAATAATAAAGCTTACCAAAAGATTCAGACGGGTAAATATGCAGATGGATTGAAGTGTATTATGGAATCTCTTAACATTGCACAGGATTCCAATCTCAAGGAAATGAAAGAATGGCGAGTGGCTCAATTTCCCCAACCAGGTAGTGAACGATTAATGGTTATTAGTGCAGCTTATCATCAGTTTGGTTTACTGATGCGTGAAACAGAAAATTTAGACAAAGAAATTGCTTACTTTAAAATGGCATTGGAAATTGCTCAGTCAGTTAATCATATTGACAGGCAAATGATTAGCAATATGAATTTGGGCTCTGCTTATTATAGAAAGGGTTTATTAGATTCTGCTTTGTTCTACGCCAATCAATCAGATTCAATTGCTTCACTCCGGTTGTATCAGGGGTCGTTTCGTGGTAGAAATATTGCCAATATGGGGGATATTTATACCAAGAAAGGAGATTACAATCGAGCCAAAAATCTATATTTAGATGGGTTAGCTAGATCTGAGAAACAGAATAATCAATTTAATGTAGCCGTTACCAAACACAAACTTGCGCAACTCTATTTAAAATTAAATCAATCTGACTCAGCCCTTTATTATGCAAAGGATAATCTTCGGAGTTTTTACTTAATGAATAATGGAGCTAATTTTCAGTTAAATCTGGGGTCAATTTATGAAGACATTTTTTTAGCCTACAAGCAGTTAAATTTAAAAGATAGTGTGTACAAGTATTTGGGATTAACCTACCAAATGAAAGATAGCTTGTACAAAATAAGGATAGCGAATTTAAGCGCTTTTCAAAATGTTTCATTTGAAGAAACACTTCGTTTGGAGGCAATTGAGAAAAAAAAGATTCAAGCCGATGCTACTATACGTTTTTACATTGCGATAGCAGTTTTGATGGTTGTTTCTTTTATTGGAATCATCTTATATCGAAACAATCTTCAACGAAAAAAATCCAATAGGATTTTACAGTTACAAAAGGCTGAAATTGAAACACAGAAAACGCAATTAGAAAATACACTCAATCAGCTTCAATCAACCCAGTCACAATTGATTCAATCGGAGAAAATGGCGAGTTTAGGGGAGCTAACAGCGGGCATTGCCCATGAGATTCAGAACCCACTCAATTTTGTCAATAATTTCAGTGAAGTCAGTAATGAATTGATGGAGGAAATGAAATTGGAATTAGATAAGGGGGATATCAGCGAAGCAAAACTTATTGCAACAGATATTCAGCAGAATTTATCTAAGATAGCCCATCATGGTAAGCGGGCCGACAGCATTGTAAAAGGGATGCTGCAACATAGTAGGAAAAATACCGGGCAAAAAGAATTAACGGATATCAATGCACTTTGCGATGAGTATTTTCGTTTGTCGTATCATGGGCTAAGAGCAAAAGATAGTAGCTTCAATGCCCATTTAGAGACTCATTTTGATTCCTCGATTGCGCCTCTTCATATTGAACAGCAAGAGATTGGAAGAGTGTTGTTGAACCTGTTTAATAATGCTTTTTATGCTGTTAATGAAAAAGCAAAAGCGGGTATTGAAGGGTATAAGCCTACTGTGATGGTTAAAACCCAGCAATTAGGCGATAAGGTGAATATCTCGATAGAAGATAATGGAATGGGTATTCCTAAGACGATAATAGACAAGATATTTCAGCCATTTTTTACTACTAAGCCAACCGGCCAAGGAACAGGGTTAGGATTAAGCCTCAGCTACGATATTGTCAAAGCGCATGGAGGAACTTTATCAGTACAAGTAGATGAATTAAACAGTACTAAGTTCACAATTGTGTTGCAACAGAAATAAAATGTACAAAGTGAAAAGAATATTACCGTTATTTTTTGTGTTATGGTCTCAAGTAGGTTTTTCACAACAGTTGTTTTTTCGTACTTCGAATGTAGATAGTCTGAAAACTGAATTGGTAAAAGCTAATAATGATACTACTCGCGCCAATATTTTTAATTACTTATGTTGGAGTTATCGATCCATCAGTGTAGACTCTTCTATATTCTACGGTGAAAAAGCATTAAGCCTGTCTCGTACTATAAAATATCCCTTTGGGGAAGCAAATGCTTTGATTATTTTAGGATTTAATTATTCCCAAGCCTTAAATAACCCGGGAACCGCATTACAGCTTGCACTTAAAGCTTATCGCGTGGCAGATAAAGCTGGCGTAATTTCTTCCAAAGCCTGGGCATTAGAGCGTATTGGTATTGCTTATCGTGAATTACAAGAATATGATAAAGCCTTTCAAAATTTTAATCAATCCATTGGCTTATTTAAAAGTTTAAATGATTCGATGATGGTGGTAACGGTTCAACAACAAAAAGCAAGAACCTTTTTCGAAATGAACCAATTGGATTCGGGTATTTATTACGCAAAATTGATTTTTGAGAAAACAGTAGAATATAAAATACCCTGGCTATATATAGATCATTTGAATCTCTTATCCTATGCTTACGAGAAGCAAGGCAATGCTGCTGAAGCCATTCAGTTAATTAGAGATATACCCAGAACCAGTACCTATTTTCGAATTGCTAACATTTTCTATGCTCAAAATAATATTGATTCTGCTAAAATTTATGCTCAGAAAGCTTTAGAATCAGCAAGGACACTTAAAACAAAGGTTGATGCCGCTCACTTACTTTCAAAAATATATGAGCAAATAGATATTGGGAAGTCATTAGAATACCAGCGAATGGTAATTTCAAATCAGGATAGTTTGATTAATTTAAACAAATCTTTTGCGCTGAAGAATCTTTTAAGCTTTAACGAACAAGAACTGCAGTATGAATTGGAGACTGCTAACATCCTTTATTGGAATAAGATAAAATTATATGCCACATTATTAGGCCTAGGACTAATTATCATTGTCGTAACCATTTTATATCGCAATAATCGTAAAATCCAGCAAGCAAATTCGGCGCTACAAAGCACTTTGCAAAAGCTTCAATCAACCCAGTCACAATTAATTCAATCGGAGAAAATGGCCAGTTTAGGGGAGTTAACAGCGGGCATTGCCCACGAGATTCAGAACCCACTCAATTTTGTCAATAATTTCAGTGAAGTCAGCAATGAATTAATGGAGGAGATGAAAGGGGAATTGGACAAAGGAGATATCAATGAAGCAAAACTTATAGCAACTGATATTCAGCAAAATTTGTCTAAGATTACCCATCACGGTAAACGAGCGGATAGCATCGTAAAAGGGATGCTGCAACATAGTAGGAAAAGCAATGGGCAAAAGGAGTTAACGGATATCAATGCAATATGTGACGAGTATTTAAGGTTGTCTTATCATGGATTGAGGGCAAAGGATAGCAGTTTTACTGCTAGCTTTGAAACTTTGATTGATCCATCAATCGTCCCAATTTATATAATACCACAAGACATGGGAAGGGTCTTGTTGAATCTAATCAATAATGCTTTTTATGCTGTTAATGAAAAAGCAAGAAATGGTATTGAAAACTATACACCCAAAGTGATAGTAAAAGCCCAAAAGCAAGGAGATAGGGTCAAGATTATGGTGGAAGACAATGGGATGGGTATTCCTATGCATAGCATAGATAAAATATTTCAGCCATTTTTTACTACTAAGCCAACTGGCCAAGGAACAGGGTTAGGATTAAGCCTCAGCTACGATATTGTAAAAGCTCATGGTGGATCGCTTTCTGTTGAAAGTGAAGTAGGTAAGGGAACAGTTTTTACAATCATGATACCTATTTCATAAGAGATACAATAAATGTTTGATCTATTTATTGATCAAACTGATTTGGCCATTTTGATTTCATGCCTGCAGCTTTTTCTTCAACAGCATGTTTCATATCGGTTTTGTAGTTGGCCATTTTAGTAGCAATGCTTGAATCAAAAGCACCTATAATTTGAGTAGCTAATAAACCTGCATTTTTTGCTGCGTTCAAAGCAACTGTTGCAACAGGAACCCCATTGGGCATTTGCAAAATGGACAAAACAGAATCCCAACCATCAATAGAATTGGAAGATTTAATAGGAACGCCAATCACAGGCAATGTAGTAACTGATGCAACCATACCTGGCAAATGTGCAGCCCCACCAGCACCAGCAATAATCACTTTCAAACCTCTATGTGCAGCAGATGATGCGTAGTTGATCATTCGCTGTGGAGTTCTATGTGCAGATACAACGGTTAGTTCAAAAGCAATTCCCATTTCAGTCAACACTTCTGCAGCTGCTTGCATGATTGGTAAATCGCTATCGCTTCCCATGATGATGCCTACTTGAGGTTGATTGTTCATTTTGTAATAATTAATGCGTTAATTGTCTTTTGTATAATTGAACCGTATTTTCTAAACCCAAATAAATGGCATCACAAATTAATGCATGGCCAATACTCACTTCGTCTAGCCAAGGAATTTCTTTACTAAAATAGCCCAGATTAAATCTGTCTAAATCATGGCCAGCATTTAATCCTAAGCCTAGTGACTTTGCAGTTTCTGCAGCTGCTTTAAATGGTGCAATCGCTTTTTCTTTATGGCCATTGGCAAACTCAACTGCATAGGATTCGGTATACAATTCAATTCGGTCTGTACCTGATGTTGCTGCTGCTTCAACCATCGAAACAATTGGATCTACAAAAATAGAAACACGAATGCCAGCATTTTTAAACAGGGCGATAATGGTCTTTAAATATGCTTGGTGCTCAATCGTATTCCAACCATGGTTACTCGTTAATTGTCCCAATGCATCAGGTACTAATGTTACTTGTGCAGGCTTTGAAGCCAGAACCAAGTCCACAAATTTTTGTTCAGTAGGATTCCCTTCAATATTGAATTCTGTATGCAATACTTTCTTCAAATCGTATACATCGGCATAACGAATATGTCGTTCGTCTGGTCTGGGGTGAACCGTAATCCCATCGGCACCAAATTGCTCAATATCTAGAGCAGATTTTACCAGGTTGGGATTATTGCCTCCTCTACTGTTTCGGAGCGTTGCTAGTTTATTGATATTGACACTCAACTTTGTCATGGCACAAATTTACTTAAACTATTCGCATATCAACTTTTGCTGTTTAGCTTTGTTACAGAAATATGAACTATCCATCACTCGAAGCCTGTTTAATTGATCTGGAGAAAAATGGTCAATTAATTAGAATCAAAGAAGAAGTTGATCCTTATTTAGAAATGGCCGCAATTCATTTAAGGGTATATGAAGCCAAGGGCCCTGCTTTATTATTTGAGAATGTGAAGGGGAGTAAGTTTAGGGCAGCATCCAATATTTTTGGCACCCTTGAAAGGTCAAAGTTCATTTTTAGGGATACCATTGCATCAGTTCAACAATTGATTGAATTAAAAAATGATCCCATCAAAGCCATTAAATCTCCATTGCAAAATGCATCTGCTGCTTTGGCTGCATTAAAAGCATTGCCTTTAAAAAATCCATGGAGTAAGCCGGTGATGTACGAAGAAATCAAGATCAGTGATTTGCCCTTGATTCAACATTGGCCAATGGATGGGGGCGCATTCGTTACATTGCCTCAAGTTTACACAGAAGACATTGACCAGCCAGGTATAATGAAATCGAATCTGGGCATGTATCGAATCCAGCTGAATGGGAATGATTATATTAAAGACAAAGAAATTGGGTTGCACTATCAATTACATAGGGGCATTGGGGTGCATCAAACCAAGGCCAATGCCAAGGGGCAACCATTGAAAGTGAGTTGTTTTGTGGGAGGTCCTCCTTCTCATACTTTATCAGCCGTAATGCCATTGCCCGAAGGAATCAGTGAAATGACTTTTGCTGGTGTGTTGGGTGGACGAAGATTCAGGTACACTTATGAAGATGGTTATTGCATTAGTACAGATGCAGACTTTGTAATTACTGGGGAAGTATATCCAGGCGAAAACAAGCCAGAAGGACCATTCGGTGACCATCTAGGCTATTATAGCTTGCAACATGATTTCCCTTTGATGAAAGTGCATAAAGTGTATGCCAAAAAAAACGCCATCTGGTCATTTACTGTGGTAGGAAGACCTCCACAAGAAGATACCAGTTTTGGTGAATTAATTCATGAAATCACTGGGGCAGCTATTCCGCAAGAAGTGCCTGGACTAAAAGAAGTACATGCCGTTGATGCGGCGGGTGTTCACCCTTTGTTATTAGCTGTGGGAAGCGAGCGCTATACTCCCTATACTCCCACCAAACAACCCGCTGAATTATTAACCATTGCCAACCATGTTTTAGGAACTGGGCAATTAAGTTTAGCCAAGTTTTTATTTATTGCTGCAGACGATACCAATCAATTGAAAGCCCATCATGTGTTCGATTTCATGAAATATGTATTGGAAAGAATCAACTTGCAAAGAGATATACATTTTTATACCAACACTACCATTGATACTTTGGATTATTCTGGTACTGGATTGAATTCAGGAAGTAAAGTAGTATTGGCTGCATATGGAGAACCCATTCGTGAATTAGCTACTGAAGTGCCTGTTGTATTAAATGGGTTGAACCAATTTGAAAATCCGAAATTGGTTATGCCGGGTGTAATAGCCATTAAAACCAAGCCTTTTGCTGATTATCCTTCTGTGAAAGCAGAAATGAAAATATTGAATGATCAATTGCATGATGCAGTCAATCAATTAAAAGGAGTTGCCATCATTGTAGTATGTGATGATGCCAATTTTGTCGCGGCCAATTTGCGCAATTATTTATGGGTGACTTACACAAGATGCAATCCTTCACACGATATGCATGGTATTAAGGAGTCTGTAGTGAATAAACATTGGGGCTGTGAGGGGCCTTTGGTGATTGATGCAAGAATTAAACCCCACCATGCACCTCCAGTGGAAAAAGATCCTGCAGTAGAAAAGCGCATTGATCGAATTTTCGCCAAAGGGGGCAGCTTGCAGAATATTGCGTAATTGAGTTTTGATTATGCGGTTATTTGCGTATTTTAGGTAAAATTAATTCTCATGAACCAATATATTGCTCAATTAGCTCAAATCGGAGCCGCTGAAAAAAGAACCATAATTGGGTTAATGAGTGGTACTTCATTGGATGGATTAGATATTGCTTTGTGCGAAATCACTGGCAGTGGAATGGAAACCGAAGTGGTATTGAAAAAATTTACTACAGTGCCATTTGAAGAAGCATTCAAAACGGCCATTCGATCCATTTTTTCTAAGAAAATCGTTGATTTTGAGGATTTGTGTTTGTTAAATCCTTGGGTTGGAGAAAAACATGCGTCCATTATTTTAGATAGTTTAAAGGCTTGGGGGATTAAACCCGCCGAGGTAGATTTAATTGCTAGCCATGGGCAAACGGTTTACCATGCACCTAAAATTTTACACGGCCGTCCCGAATTTGGCAATGGAACTCTGCAAATAGGAGATGGGGACCATATTGCTGTTAAAACGGGTATTATTACTATCAGTGATTTCAGGCAAAAACATATTGCTGCTGGAGGAGAAGGGGCGCCTTTAGCAGTCTATGGAGATTATTTCATTTTCAGTAAGAAAGGCGAAGACCGCATCATGCTCAATATTGGTGGAATTGCGAATTACACTTTTTTACCTGGTAGTCTAGATGCATCAAAAATATTTAGTACCGATACTGGCCCGGGTAATACGCTAATGGACCAATTGGCGCAGAAATATTTTGATTTGCCTTATGATAAAGACGCTGCTATTGCATTGCAAGGAACGGTTAACGAAACATTATTAACTGTTTTGTTGAAAGATGATTTTTTTGCTAAACCTTTTCCCAAGACTACAGGTCCCGAATTATTTAACCTTGCTTATTTGGATAAAGCCATAGAAGCAGCTGGGCAAACTGGTATTACTGTGCATGATACCATGGCTACATTGAATAGGCTTACTGCAGTTACCATTGTTGAAGCGATTCAGAAAGGGCAGGAAATGATTGGGAATAAAGCGTTATCTATTTATAGTAGTGGTGGTGGAATGCATAATCCAATGATTATGCATCATATTCAATCTTGTTTACCAACATGCACTTTTTTTACTACCGACGCCCTAGATATTCATCCGGATGCAAAAGAAGCCGTTTTGTTTGCCATATTAGCCAATGAACATATAGCTGGTGGCGCATTAGAAATTGGAGGGGGTAAAGCTGGTATTCCCGCGGTAACAATGGGGAAGATCAGTTTCCCTAAATAAAAAGGCCGCCCTTATTAAGTGCGGCCCCTCACCTTAAACCAAATTGCTATTGAGTACTACTTTCTAGTATTAGAGAAAATGCTTACTTCACCGTATTCAGATATGGCTAATACCAAATAATCCTTTTCGGTTGTCATAGAAACATAATAAGTGACTTCATTGTATTCATTGGTAAATACGATGCACTCTTGTAAATTATATTCAGGGAATGTGTATTTACCGGTGATGGTTTTGATGGCATTTTTAGGAAGCTTATCAAAGTCTTGGTAACGAGTGCTTCCAATTAAATCTCCTTCTTGGTTGTAGAATACTTCTACTTTTTTTTCTTCTACTACCACGCTTGCTTTTTCAAAATTGGCTGCTGATTTCCATTGTACACTGGAAACCTTGCCCAATAAGCTTTTCAAGTTGCCTTTGTCAGTTAAATTGGTGTTGGGGTTAGCAAAGCTACTAGTGCTTACTAAGATGGTTGCTGCAATTAAAATCTTTTTCATGTTGTTTTATTTTGTGTTCGTTATTTAATTTTTACAAGTCAAAACTACTTGCTTGCCTATATCAGACGAAGCCGATTGTGATAGGTTACATGGTGGTAGGGGGCATTTAGATGAGCGGTAAAGCTTACGGTGAACCTGTTTGATACAACACCGCTGAAACAGCCTACTGTAGCGGTTTTTAAGCCATTTGTTCAAAAAATGTTAAGGAGCATTTGGCTGTGATGAGAATTGTTAAAGGGGCTTTCACACTTGATAAAAGGTTGGTAAATACCCTGATTTAGGGTTAATTTTGAAAAAAATGGAAAAAAACCTTTTTTACTCTTGTTATTTTGGTGGATTTACTTACCTTTGCCGTCCGAAAAAATCGGAAAAAAACATTTGAGTCATGGCAAGAGTATGTCAGATAACCGGTAAAAAGCCAATAGTTGGTAACAGTGTTTCTCACTCAAACATTAAAACCAAGCGTCGTTTCTTACCTAATTTGCAAAAAAAGCGTTTCTTCTTTGCAGAAGAAGATCGTTGGGTAACAATGAAAGTGTCTACGGATGCTCTCAGAACCATTAATAAAAATGGTCTTAGTACAGTAATCAAAGAAATGAGGGCCAACGGCGCTAAAATCTAACTAAACACAGTAAACTACCTATAAAATGGCAAAGAAAGGTAACAGGGTTCAAGTAATATTAGAATGCACTGAGCATAAGACTAGCGGTCAAGCCGGTACAAGTCGTTATATTACTACCAAGAACAAGAAGAATACGCCTGAGCGTATCGAATTGAAGAAATTCAACCCAATTTTGAAAAAAGTAACCGTTCATAAAGAAATCAAATAATCATGGCTAAAGTAGCTTCCAAAAACGCGAAAGTAAAAGACTTAAAAGCAGCAGCTGAAGCAAAGAACTGGACTAAAGTAATTAAGGCCGTTCGTAGCCCTAAGTCTGGTGCGTACACTTTCAAAGAGCAAATCATACACAAAGACAAAGTAAACGAGTTCATCTCAGCGAAATAGTCTTTTGTTGCTAATAATCTTAAAGCTTCCTTCATCATAGTCGGAGGCTTTTTTGTATTAAACCATAAATACTTCCACCATGGGTTTTTTCGATAAATTATTTGGTAAAAAAGAGAAAGAAAGCCTTGACCAGGGTTTGCAAAAAACCAAGGAAGGTTTCTTGTCTAAACTCACCAAAGCAATTGCCGGTAAAACAACCATTGACGATGAAGTATTAGATAATTTAGAAGAAGCTTTGATTGGTGCTGATGTAGGAGTAGAGACTACATTGAAAATCATTAAGCAAATTGAACAGAGGGCTAAAAATGATAAATATCTCAATACCAGTGAATTAAACACTATACTTCAAGAAGAAATTGCATCAGTTTTAGTAGATGCACCGGCTGATTCTCTGCAAGGATTTACTATTCCCACCAATAAAAAGCCCTTTATTATTTTAGTGGTTGGGGTAAATGGAGTGGGCAAAACAACCACCATCGGAAAATTAGCTTCCCGTTTTAAAGCAGCGGGTAACTCGGTGATATTAGGAGCAGCAGATACTTTCAGAGCAGCAGCTGTAGATCAGTTAACTATATGGAGTGAAAGAGTGGGTGTGCCCATTGTTAAGCAAGCTATGGGGTCTGATCCTAGTGCGGTTGCTTATGATACAGTGGCCAGTGCCGTTGCTAAAAATGCGGATATAGTTATAATCGATACTGCTGGACGTTTGCACAATAAAGCGCATTTAATGGATGAGTTAAATAAAATTAAGCGCGTTATTCAAAAAGTTGTTCCTGATGGGCCGCATGAAGTGTTGCTGGTATTAGATGGATCTACAGGTCAAAACGCTGTGGAACAAGCTCGCCATTTTACCGCTACTACCAATGTTACGGCATTAGCCATTACTAAATTAGATGGTACGGCTAAAGGTGGGGTTGTATTAGCAATTGCTGACCAGTTTAGTATTCCTGTAAAATATATTGGTGTAGGTGAAAAAGTAGAAGACTTATTAATTTTTAATAAAGAAGCTTTTGTAGACACTTTATTTTCCATTCAAAAATAATCAAGATGAAAAAAGGGATCATTCTATTGGCCATTTTGGCTATTGTTTCAACAGAGACGAATGCTCAGCTAGGAAATGTTTTGGATAAAGCTAAATCAGCTGCTACTGCTGTAGGGTTTGATGTAAATACTTTGACCAGTGGTATTATGGGTAAGCTTTCTCCTGCATTGGTGTTGACTGCTGCTCAAAAACCTAAAGTAACCAGCGCCATCACTGAGTATTTAAGCCAAAAAGCACAGTTTGTTGCCAAACAAAAAACCAACCCTGCTGAATATACACAACGTCAAATGGGGATTTTTCAAGGTTTGAAATCTAAATTGGCCGGAATATTGGTCAAGAATCAAATGAATAAATTCCTAGGATTGAAGCCTGCAACCAATGATCCAGCCAACGTACTGTCTCAATTATTTTTTTAGAAAGTACAGCGGGTTTTAAAAAGTATAGCGAATCGCTAATCCACCCCAACCACCTTCAAAATAATTGTATCCAATAATATTAAAGGAGGGCTGCCAATCAAAACTGAGATTGAGCGGTGCTCCTTTGATTTTATAATCCAATCCTAAAACACCATCTACGCCAATAGCTAAACCGTCGGCCCTTGTTGGGTATCTGCTTTTCCAACTATCACTCCATATTCCGATATGTCCACCACCACCCACATACCATTGCAAACCTTCAGCCCCTGCAATGGGGAAATGGAGTTCATATAAACCAGTTAGCCTAAATCCATCACTAGAAATATATCCTAACCCTTCAATAGCCCTGCCTTTAGCAACAAAATGTTTTACAGAAACTGCTCCCGGGTACATTTTAACACCCAATGCTGTTTGATAACTGGTTCCATTGTTTTGTGCAAAAGTTGTACCGCCAATCATTAGGGCGGTTAAAACTGCAATTGTTCTTCTCATTGACTTTGTTTTACCTTATCCTTATAAAATCATGCCAATCTTCAACCTTCGTACTAAAAAAATGTTAAGCTCTTTAAGAGTTCCATTTTTTTATAATTAGGTTTGTAGCATGTATTCATTTAAAGAACTAGCTCAACAGTTTAGCGAACAATTTGCCACCGCCCATTTTGATAATGAGCCTGCAACTTTGTATGATCCTTGTAATTATTTTTTAACGATTGGTGGTAAAAGAATTAGGCCCATTTTATGTTTGATGGGAAATGAATTATTTAATGAAATTGATAAAGATGCCTATCATTTGGCAACTGCCATTGAGCTCTTCCATAATTTCACATTAATTCATGATGATATCATGGATGCAGCAGCACTTAGACGTGGTATGGAAACCATTCATACTAAGTACAACAGCAGTACAGCAATTCTTGCAGGTGATGTAATGATGATTAAGTCTTATGAATACATCAATAAGATGAATGGAGCTTATTTGCAAAAAATCTTGCGCATATTTAATACGACTGCTAAAGAAGTATGTGAAGGGCAACAATTAGACATGGATTTTGAGCAAAAAGATATGGTCTCATTAGAGCAGTATATTGAAATGATCACGCTAAAAACTTCTGTTTTATTGGCTGCAAGTTTAGAAATGGGTGCCATCATTGGTGGTGCAAGTGAGGGTAATTGTAAACACTTATATGAGTTTGGAAAAAATTTGGGTATTGCATTTCAAATTCAAGACGACTATTTAGATGCATTTGGAGATCCTGAAAAATTTGGGAAAGAAG
>CALRUG020000058.1:0-18612 GCA_943371295.1 Synechococcus sp. UW140
TGCTTACCAAACCATTCTCTCTTACAACCTGAACAGATAATCTGTCAGCTCTTTTATCGAACCCACCAGCGAAATTTCGTACATACCAAGCTGCTGAGTGATTGCCCTGATAGTTTACTTGTAATACCCTTTGATTTTCCCCCAGAATATAACGGGTACCAGAAGTTTCAATCTTCACAATATTATTCAAACGAGGAACTGAAATTAAATCACCAGGCAATAATATGGGGTCTTTTGACAAATTGCCTTTGTTGTCCAATGCGTCTAATGCATTGAATACAACTAATCCAGAGCTATCAATATACCTGATTAAAGAAATATTTTTAGCATCTGCAAATTCGTTAAACCCTTCCGCCTGTTGAACCAGACTAGAAAAATGATAGCGCTTGGATGTCATTCCATATACACCAGGTGTTTTAACTTCCCCATTAATAGTTACAAAATCTTGTAACTGAAATTCAGGGATTCTTCTTATTACTACATAGTCCAATGGTTGTAATTCAAACTGCGCACCGCTGAGTACATTGAATTCTTGATCAATAGTTAAAGACATTAATTGCTTTTCAGGGGCTCTGTCTTTATTAAACTTCAATCTAAAAATATCTACCCTATTTAAGTTAGATCCCAAAGTAACACCACCTGCTAATTGAATAAGGTCTTTGATTTTCAACGTACTGTCATATCTTATGCTGATAGGATTATTAACTTCTCCTGCAATACTTACATTGAAATCTAGTTTATAGATATCCTTATTCAATATTACCAACTTGTCTCCGGGTTTTAATTTAAAACCAGCTTCATCGGTTAAGCTAACAGGTATATACTCGGTTTTCTTTGCATTGAATGGATCTGTTCTATACACATAAGCCTTGAAAGCAGCAGTGGGTTTTAATTCTCCCGCCAAACCTAGAGCTTCTTTAATACTAATGGTTTGATCGTACCTAAATAGTCGCTCAAATGGATTTCTCACTTCCCCTAATACTGATATATTGAATAAATCTATATAACGTGCTTGATCATATATGATTACTTCGTCTTTTTTCTGCAAGGCAATATCAGCAGAATTTCCAGTCAATATAGCTTCTGCATTTAGGGTGATGATTTGTGTACTTTGATCTACGCTTTTTCTTAGTAAAAAGATTAGGTCAAGTTTTGCTTCTGGTTTTAATCGTGCTTTCTTCAATAAAGCAGATAACATTTTAGTAGTTCCTAATTCATAATTACCCGCGTAGTCAATGGCCCCTTCAATTGTCACGAATTCTGATAATGGCGTATTGATTGATTTAAATCTTACGATATCTCCTCTTTTCAACTCTACATTGATTCGCTTTTTTAAGATATCATCTAATGAGTAATCTTTTATTACTACAGAATTATTTTCAAAACGCTCAATTTGAACAAACTCTGTGTACACATTCGATTGAAGCCCTCCTGCAAAAGAGATCAATTCTGGTATGCCCTCATTATCTATTAATTCATACTTCATAGGACGGTTCACTGCTCCTTGTAGGGTAATGATTTTCTCCGCAGGTGGTACATAAATAATATCGTTGTTCTGTAAGTAAAAATCGAACTGCAAAATGGGGTTTTGCATAAATGCATACACATCTAAAATCTTCTTGACGCTTCCCCGCATGATTTGAATCTTACGTACACTTCCGTTATTGGTAGGCCCTCCTGCAACGGCCAATGCATTCAGTGCAGTGTTTAATGCAGAAGTGGTGTATGATCCCGCCCGGTCCACTTCTCCAAAAATATTCAGGTTAAGGGTTCTGGAGGTATTCAACGTAAGCGCAAACTGGTCTTTATTAAATACATAGAATGAAGAAAAACGATTGATCAATAATTCCCTAGCACTTTTCAACGTTAAGCCCGATATAAAAATCTTGGGCATTTGTGCTGGTTGTATATACCCACTTGGATTGATTTCATATTGTAAATCGGCCTGAGACTTACCAAAAATGATGATATTGATTTTATCGCCCGGTGCCAATATATATAAGTCGGGCGGACTCGCGTCTTTTGAAATTCGGTATGCTTGTAAAGTATTGTCCTTAAATATATGGTGCCCGTAAATACTATTGGGAGATTTAGGTTCTTCTTTGATAGGTACAACTGGAGCATATTGTTCTGCTTGCTTTGCTTTGCCAACTTGCTCATCATTGGCATCTACAATTGCTTTTATTTTATTGGTATCTACACCTACAGCAGCAGCACCCATTTTCTGTTTCTTCTCCTGCTCCATTTCATTGATGGTGGCCTCAATGATCGGTCGTTGAGCAATGATTTCCTGGTCAGTCATTTTATCAACGTCTATATTCTTGGTCTTTAACCGAGTTTTCACTTCGTCCTCTGTTAAGCCCTTAGCAGTTAAAATAGCCCTTATCTGGGTCATTACCTGTGGATTATTTCTAGCGTCTTGAGAAAATACTGGACTAGCCTGAAAAGAAAACAGAATAATTAAAAGACTTAAAACCTTAAAGTACCTTATCATATAATCAATTAAATATAGGGGGAGTTGACGCAAATGTACTGCTAAAATAATAAAATTGATAAACACCTGAGTATGATAACATATTGGTTAATGTCTCATAAACTTGATGATTTCTCTTGTTTCAATAAATAAATCTACCAATTGATAGGAAATGAGAAACAATATAGGGTAGAATAAGAAGGGCTTTTTCTCAGAAAATACAAAGATTGATTCACTCAAGGCTTTTATCTTGAGCGTTTTTAAGGCAATAAATAGAAATGATGTACCAATGACTATTCCACCGAGTAAATCAGTTAAATAATGAAAGCCTAAATAAAGTCTTGGAGAAAAAATGAGTAAAAGGATGTATGCATTAATTAGCCAACCAATTTTTCTGTTACACATAAAAATACCCAGCCCCAGAACTGTAAAAAGTGTTGCATGATCACTTGGGAAAGAACTTATAGCCTTGCTCCACCAAATATCCACTTCAAAAGGCATTGAAAAAACAATATCCTTCCCAGTAAATGGCCTTGCCCTATAAGGCAAGGATAATGATAAAATGATGGTGGTAATTTCTGCTAAAAATGCTGCAATAAGGGTAGTAATCAGGGTTTTTCGGTTATCATTCATCTTTAATGATGCATTATCCCACCAAACAAAATAAAAAACGGCAAATACAACACCTCCTTTTAAAAGATTATTCTCTGCTATCATGTACATAAAATGGTCAAACATTGGCATCTTATGCGCGAACTGATTCAGCCAGATGGTAATTTTTTGGTCAATCTCAAACGGAGGCATCCTTTTTTTATATGAAGATAATATTAAATACCAAGTACTTTGTATTTAGCTTTTTTTGTACAACGAATTAACATTTATTCGTATCATTGTGTAGCAGCTCCCCACTGCAATCCTAAAAAGACTGAATGGCATAATTTCTACGCTTAAAATTCGTTTCGTTTAAATCTAAGTTGAGTATTGACTTATTGGTCAATCAACCAAAAAATGTTCTGTATGAAAAATGCACGTAAAAAATTATGCGCTTTGGTATTTTTGAATTTAGGTTTTGCTGCTGCAATGCCTACAGCTATAATCGCCCAAGCCGATTCAATTAATATAGTCTCTACCGCAGTTCCCTTCCTGCGCATTTCGCCTGATGCAAGAGCGGGCGGAATGGGAGATGCAGCCATTGCTACCAACCCAGATGCCAACTCTCCTTTTTGGAACTTAGCTAAAACCGCTTTTGCAGAAAAGCGTTCAGCTATTTCTTTAAACTATACACCATGGTTGCGCGACCTGGGTTTGAACGATGTTTACTTAGCCAGTGCCGCTGCGTATAAAAAGATTGATGATAATTCAGTGATTTCTGGATCTATGCGTTTCTTCAGTTTGGGTAATATTCAATTAACCGATTTTTCTGGTAACGTGTTGAATACCGTTCGTCCTACCGAGTTCTCTATTGATGGAGGATATACCCGTGTGTTAAGCGAGAAATTAAGTTTGGCCGTTGCATTGCGTTACATCAATTCAAGATTGGTGGTAGGTGATGTAGGTACAGGTGTGGTGTACAAAGCAGGTAATGCTTTAGCAGGTGATGTTTCTTTGTTTTACAATGGTCGTGATGTAGATGGACAGGGATTAAACTTTGGTGTAGTATTATCCAACTTAGGTACCAAAGTAGGTTATACCAACGATGCACGTAACAAAGATTTCTTACCCGCTAACTTAGGCTTGGGTATGGCTTATACCAAAGTGATGAGCGAAGGCAATAGCATCAGCTTTGCGTTGGACGTGAATAAATTATTGGTGCCCGTGGCGCCTACTACTACTGGGGTTTTCGCAACCGATTCCGCCAACTTATCGGAGTACAGAAATACTTCTGTGGTGAGCAGTTGGATGAAATCTTTCTCGGATGGCAGCAGCTTAACCAAGAGCTTTCAAGTATCTGCTGGTCTGGAATATTCTTACAACAACCAGTTTAAATTACGCGCAGGATATTTTTACGAAGACAGAACCCGTGGCAACCGCAGATACTTTACTGCAGGTGCAGGATTTGACGTGAAGTTCATGCAGATCAACGTGTCTTACCTAGTGCCTTCTGGCAGTGGGGTTACACGTAATCCATTGTCGAATACCTTGCGTTTGGGGCTGGTGTTTAACTTAAGTAACGATGACTTCTAAATAGTCCCGCTTTGCTAGTTTGCGTTTACCAACGCTGCGTATATTTGTAATCATGAGCATTCAAGAAATTTACAAAATATATCAGCAGTATCCATCTATACAAACAGATACGCGCAAACTAAAAGAAGGCGATTTATATTTTGCGCTAAAAGGACCCAATTTTAATGGCAATAAATTTGCATTGCGTGCATTAGATACGGGTGCAGCTTATGCAGTGGTGGATGAAATGCCTTTGCAAAGCGAACTTGATGCTGCTGAATTATCAGAGCCGGGGATAAAAGAGCGGCTCCTCCTCGTAGACGATGTATTGACAACATTACAGCAATTAGCTAAACACCATCGCCAACAATTCACCATTCCATTTATTGCGATTACAGGAAGCAATGGTAAAACAACCAGCAAAGAATTGATTTATGCGGTGTTGGCTTCGCACTTTAAAACTTATACTACACAGGGAAACCTGAACAATCATATTGGCGTACCGCTCACGATTTTGAGTGTGAAGCCCGATGCTGAAATGGCCGTGATAGAAATGGGCGCCAATCACCAAAAAGAAATTGAAAGCTATTGCGCATATACTTTGCCTTCACATGGCGTGATTACCAATTGTGGTAAAGCGCATTTAGAAGGATTCGGCGGAGTAGAAGGCGTACGCAAGGGAAAGGGCGAACTCTATCAGTTTTTGCGCGAGCAAAAAGGCACTGTTTTCGTGTATGCAGATTATGATTATTTGCAACCCATGAGTGCAGGCATTGAAAACATTATTTATTACGGTATTACAAAGGGATTGGTGCAGGGGCAGATTGAGACCGCCGAACCATTTTTAGCGGTACGCATTACGGCGGGGCTGGAAGCTTCGCTCATTAAATCGCAACTCGTTGGAGATTACAATCTACCTAACATACTTTGCGCGGCAACAATCGGAAAATACTTTGGCGTGCCCGACCAAAAAATCATCAGCGCCATAGAAGCATATGCCCCTTCTAACTCACGATCACAGTTGATGGAGGTAGGCACCAATCAAATTATATTGGATGCATACAATGCCAACCCAAGTAGCATGAAAGTAGCCATCGAAAATTTTGCCAAGCTAAAAGCCGATCGAAAAATTGTATTACTCGGCGGCATGATGGAATTAGGAGAAGACAGCATTGCAGAGCACCAGGCACTCGTAGAATTATTGGTATCAATCGGTTTTAAAGAAGTGGTACTAGTGGGTGGTGATTTTGAACATGCACATGCATCCCAAACACAAATTCAAACCACCCCATTCACTTATTTGCCCAATGCACAAGCAGCCAATGAATGGTTGAAGCAACTAAATCCGCAGAACGCATATATTTTAGTGAAGGGATCAAGGTCTATGAAAATGGAACAAGTACTATGAGATATTCTTTTCTTCTCTTTTTCAAGTTGATTACAGCCGCCACGTTCGCGAATGCGCAAACAGGTACAACCCCACCGAGCGGCGGGTCCAATCTCACAGCACCTATTGGACCATACACTCGAATGACTCATTATAATACAATAGGATGGTATGGATTTTTCGGCACGTTCAAACTCTCTAGCAAATTTGGTTTACACGCCGAATATCAATGGAGACGCAACAATATCATTACCGATTGGCAACAAGGATTGTTAAGAGTAGGAATCAATTACCAAGTAAATCCAAGAGTATTACTTAGAGCAGGCTATGCAAATGCTGAAACCTATGCCTATGGAGATTTTCCCATTAACGCATTAGGTAGAAGTTTTACAGAGCACCGATTGTTTCAAATGGCACAGCTATCGCATAAAGAAGGCAGGTTCGATATTCAACATCGGTTTATGCTCGAACAACGATTTGTGGGAAGATACAGTTCTGCTGCAGTACAAAAAGAAGATGAATTTCCCTTCATGCACCGAGCTAGGTATATGCTCAGATTACAAGCCCCTTTAAAGGGTCGTGAAATAAAAGATAAAACTGCTTACGCAGCTGTTTACAATGAAATCATGATAGGCTTTGGAAAGAATGTAGCAGCAAATATTTTTGATCAAAACCGCATCGGCTTATTGCTCGGCTATCGATTCAATAAAACCCTACGCATAGAAGCAGGTTTCTTAAATCAAACAGTCCAGTTTGGCCGTCTCATCAACAGCCGCAATATTTTCCAAAGCAACAGCGGATTAATCGTGAATACGAATTTTAACTTTTGATTTACCAAGTATATATCAGGGTGTATTTTACTTCCAACTTTTTACCCATACGAACTTCAGGGATAAATTCCAGCAACTTAACCACCCTCAACAAATCATTATCTGCTTCTTGATTAACTCCTCTTAAAATTTTCGCTTCTTTCACTTTTCCTTCCGTATTAATAATTAGTTCCAGCAGTGATCTCGACTTTGTGCCTGTGCGTGCGGCATCCAATTGGCTTACATATTTTAGCTGCAAATTTTTTTTGATAAAATTTATTTGTTCTAGAAATCCTCCATTTTTGTATTTAGGCATCACGTCATCAACTATATTTAAATTTGTGTCTAGTTGTTTTACAATTACAACTTCTTTCCCTGCTTTATCTATGACGTATTCTCTGCCGTTCTCTTCAATCTCAGCAAGTCCATTTTTAAAATAGGCTACTTTACCAAATTTAAATGGAATAACAGTTTTCCCTGTTTTATCAATAAACCCCCATTCACCAGATCTGAAATTAGGGTTATCAAATATGACCACTGAACATAGCCCCTCTGTAAATGAACCTACATCGTCATATTTCGGGATAATTACAACTTTCCCTGAATGATTAATAAATCCCCATTTCCCATGTACGAGAATTCCCGAAACCTCATCTAATTTCCCACCTGAGTACACGGCAACAAGTCCTTCTGAAAAATCATTAACCCAAGTATATATAGGAGGTACAATTACTTTGCCTGCTGCACTTTTGAACCCATATTTGCCATTCGATTTAAATTTCACCAGATTTTGAGCAAACAATGATGTAGCTGAATGGATTATGATAAAAAGTAAAATAGTTTTCATTTCCCTAGTTTATTGATTGTAATTGTCTTTCCATCTTTCATTACTGTGGCATAACCAAATTGACTAAATGCTATACTAATCACCGAAGTATACTGCGTTTTAGGAATACTGAACTGATAAGGTATTACCAATTCGCCCTTTGTGTTTATATACCCGTAGTTTCCCTCTTTATTTGGTACAGCAGCCAAGCCATTTGAAAAATCGCCGTGATCAAAATATTTATCACTTTCTGTTTTGAAAATTTCTTTCCCAGTTTTGTCTATGTATCGGATGGTCTCAGAAAAGCCATCCTTTTTGTAATGAGCAAAACCCTCAATGAAATTACTTGCATTCAAATAGGCTGCTTTTATCCCAGACATTTCCTTTCCTGCCTTATTGATATAAACCATATTGCTGTTGCCATTCGTTCCTTTCTCAACAACTGCCCAACCTTCAATAAAATCATTTACACTTTCATACAATGCAGGAATTTTAAATTTTCCGGTACTGTCAATATATCCCCATTTATTTTTTTGCCTGGCTGCCAGTAAGCCTTCCGAGAAATTATTATTATAAAAATAGCCTCCTTCTTTTTTAAACCCAAAATCGCCAGCTATATACTTACCTGTATTGAGATTGTAAAGGCGAAAGTCCTGTTCTCCGGATTTTTTCATCAGTAGTAAATTCGCTTTATCCAAACTCACACCATCTGGATAAGGAATATGCGTCTGAATTTTTTCAGCAATCATTTTACCACCTGTTGTCATTAAGGCTCCATTGGTATATTGCCAATCTTGAATCAGCAGCAGGCGTTGTTTTTTATATAAGGTAATTCCATTAAATGCCTTCTCTTTTAAAAGACCCTTTTGAATATTATAAACACTCCAAATGCTCCCATCAAATGTTTGACTGTACATCATCAATAATGTATCAGACCCTGCAATGGAAAAATAATATTTTTCAAGATTTAAACTTAGCAAGTTCTTTCCATTCACAGTCAGAATTAGGTGGCGGTTTACCAAGCCTTTATCCGCTTCTTTACATAGAAATGTAGTATCATTTAATCGAGTAAAGTTTGAGTAAACCGGTCGGGTCAATTCTTTTCCACTACTATCCAATAAACCATAACCATTGCAATTCCTAATGGAGGCGGATGTATTTCCGTAAAAATAAATTCCGGCTAGCGGACTTTCTTCAAGACACGCATATTTTGCAGGGACAATTTCACGGCCACCTTTTTTTATCAGACCGTATTTGAAATATTGCAGGTCTCCAGATTTCCTGTTTTTATTTTCATACGTAATAATGGCACGGCCATCCTTAAATGGTTTTGCTGAAGCATAAGGCGCATCACAAACAAATTCGCCGTTCTCATTTACAAAATCATAATGCACATTATAACCAGCAGGCCCATCCACATAAACCATTGCCATACCATCGCTAAAAGAACCAGTTACAAATTTTACTTTTTCATTAAATGTAAAAACAACTTCACCTTTCGTGTTAATGGCCTTCCATATTTTTTCACCATTAAAACGGACTGGCGTTAGTTTATCACCAAATGGAAAAGCGGCTTCCAGTGTAAGGGGTACAACTATATTTCCTTTAGTATCAATAAATCCTCTTCTACCATCTTCGCCTGCACACATAGCCAGTCCAAAGCTGAATGAAGAAATTGATTTAAATGTTTTCTTGAAAACATCTATCCCGTTTTTGTCAATGAAAAATGCCTTGCCATCATTAAAGACAGCTGCAAAACCATCTTTAAACTCCATAGCACCATCATATTTTGCAGGAATTACCAGTTTCCCAGTCTTGTCTACAAAGCCATATTTGCCGTTCATTTTAACACGACCAAAACCTTCTGTAAACGCCATAGTAGAATCATACTGGCATTTGATAATTGCTTCAGTATAAAATCGGTCGCTGAAACCCCAGCGTTTTACTTTTGTTTCGTTATCTATTTCGGATATTGCAACCAGATTTTGGGCTGATGAAGCCAGTGAACAGGTGACAAACAGAAGAATAAAAAGTAAAGAATGGTAGTTGATACGCATAAATGAAAGATTTTAATGAACATTCCCCTTTTTATAAATTGTAATTGCACTGCCTCCATCTATGGAAACGACTGCTTTCCCATTTGAAAAACTCTCATGAACTAGGTCATATTTTAGTGGAATTACCAATTTGCCGTTGGAATCAACAAACCCCCATTTTTTATTTAACATTACTGCAGCAAGCCCATCAGAAAAATTTTGTGCATATTGATATTTTATAGGGATTATTTCTTTGCCAATTTTATTGATGAAGCCCCATTTACCTCCTCCCCAACCTGGTTCTTTCTTATTTTGTTCTCCCCCAATAGCCACTCTTAATAAACCATTAATAAACCCTTTAACAACATATACATCTTCAAAGCCGGTATAGTCATATTTGAAAGGGGTAATTAGTTTTCCTTTCATATCAACAATTCCCCATTTATTATTCAATTGAACTGCCGCCAGCCCGTCATCAAAATTTTCAGCTCTTGTATACTTAGGGGAGATGATTTCTTTTCCTGTGATGTCAATGAAGCCATATTTATTGCTTATCTCTACTATTGCAGGGTATCCTTTATAATCATCAATCGCATCATATTTTGGGGGAACTATTTCTTTTCCTGTTTTATTTATTACACCCCATTTATCGTTTAGTTTAACGGAGCTAAGACCATCTTTAAAAGAAGTGACCTGATCATATTTTGTGGGAACTATTTGTTTTCCTGTTTTATCAATATATCCGTATTTATTATTTATACCAACGTTGGCAAGTCCTTCATAAAAGGAACCAGCGTCATCATAATTAAAAGGGATTATTTCTTTTCCGGTAACATCTATGAATCCCCACTTCTCATTTTTTTTTCACACAAGCTAGTCCTTCAGTAAAATCCGCAGCATGATCGTATATCACTGGAATAATTTCTTTTCCAGTGATATCTATAAAGCCCCTTTTTTTATTGAGTTCAACAGTGAAAAAAGCCCCTTCATTGCTGCTGAATACATAATCATATTTTGGTGGGATTATAATTTTCCCAGTTGCATCTTTAAACCCTGTTTTTTTTGAAGTTTTATCATAAAAGCTTTCCAACTTTTGAGCAGATAAATTAAAACATACAGTGATGAATAGGGTTATGAAGAACACTTTTTGCATAAATATTATTTAATAATAAATTTCCATATTAAATTTTGTATGTGGAATGTGAAAAAAGTATTAGGGAATTTGAACAATCGGTTAAGGCATTGGCTGAACTCATATTCTGGATTTTTTTATACTCTCTTTCGGTTGCTGTTTGATAGCAGCTTAGATTTGTCAATAAATTATACAATGGGAACCGAATTTTCTCTACGCATTACACTTTCTGTGGAGCACCAACCCCCACCTATTACAAACGAACTAACTACTATGGGCTTGTTTTGAGACTTAGGCTATTTATTTAATTTGAAATAGGTTTGATAGTAAGCATAATTTTCTTAAAATAATCTTTCCAGGATGCGAATTCTTTCTCGGCCAAGGGTTGATTTTCCATGCCTTCCATATGTAGCCTATAATAACTTACTTTCTTTGGATTCGCTAGTGAAACTGCATAAAGATGGCAGTTCAATAGATAGCCAATTCCTTGAGCTTGGTTAGTGTAGTAAAAGAACAAAACTCCTTTTCTGCCATCGTTTAAAATCACTTCTTCTTGCAAATATTTTACCTTTTCTTTTGCTATACCCGAGACAGTTGAGGCGTAATCAGTTAGTTTTTGTTTTTGTTGTACAAGTGTTGTTTCAGGAACTAATTCTTCAAATGACAAACGAATAGTTTCAGAAAACTTATCTGTTTTCCCTGTTTTCTTTACCCAGCCAGCTGGAGCCTCAGCAAAAATTATTGCCGATTTTCCAGTTAAGATTGCATCCGAAGAATTGGTTGTTAGTTCGGGGTATGCTTCGGTTTTGTTTCCAAAAATTGTGGCCCAACTAGAATATACTTTGAGTGTATGTGTTTTGGTTTTTATTTCAACATTAGTGCCTAGTTCATTTGCTTTGGAAGTAAATGCATTAGCTAATTTGAGTAATTCAGCATTTTCTTTTTCTGTTTTAACATAATTTTCTCCTGCTTTAATGAGTTCATTATACGATTTCTCTACTTCAGAAAAATCAGTACCCTTATAATTTTTGTCCATTTTTTTCAACATTTCGTCTCTTTCCTTCATTCTTTTCATGAAATCGGGCATTTCGCCTGTTGCATTTGTAATTACGGGTTTAGGCTCATAACCAATCTTATCAGTAGTGTAATAATCTCTAACCTTGTTTCCCCAGTAATCAACCCAAATAGTATTATCATATTTTTTTTTAACTTGTGCCGAACCTTTATAAAAATCTCTGGCATCTTCATATTGACAAGGAATTACCATTATGCCTTTTTTATCGATAAAACCATATTTCCCTGCAATATCCATTTCATTTCTTTTACATCTTACCCGAGCCAACCCTTCTTTAAAACTGTATGATTTGTCAAATGAAAAAGCAATAATTTGTTTATCGGCTTTATCTATAAATCCATATTTACCATTAAGGCCCACAGCAGCTAATCCATCAGTAAAACCTTCTGCACCTTCATATTTTAAGGGTATAATGGTGTTGCCAGTTTTATCAATAAACCCATATTTGTTGTCTAGCTTTACATAAACTAAGCCCTCGCTGAAACTGCCTGCCTCGTCATATTTTGGAGGAATTATCAAATTGCCCAATATGTCAATAAAGCCATATTTCGACTTGTCATTTACCTTTTCTCTAATTATTGCCATTCCTTCTGAGAAATCGAAAGCAAAATCATATTTTACCGGCACAACTTCACGCCCTGTTTTATCTACAAACCCATATTTGTTACCTTTCTTCACAACGGCTAAACCATCTTGGAATTTTTCAATAGCATCGTATTTAAAAGCAGTGATTTCGCGGCCTGTTTTATCCACATAGTCAAATTTATCTTTCTTTTTTACTCTAGCCAATCCATCTACAAATGATTCTGCTTGATCATATTTTAGGGGAATGATTTCATTCCCAGTTATGTCAATAAATCCAATTTTGTTGTTTTCTCTTACCTGTGCCATTTCATCTGAAAAGACTTTAATTTGGTCATATTTTAAGGGGGTTATTTCTTTACCTGTTTTATCAATTACACCAAATTTCTTATTATCTTTTGTCACTATTGCAATGCCATCTTTAAAAGAAAAGCAATAAGAGTCATAGATCAAAGGGATAATTTCTTTGCCAGTTTTGTCGATATAGCCATATTTATAATTTATGCCTACTAATGACAAACCTTCTGAAAATTCAGCAGCATATTGATATATGGCCTGAATTACTAGTTTATCTGAATTGTCAACATA
Organism: Synechococcus sp. UW140; assembly: GCA_943371295.1. Lineage (GTDB taxonomy): Bacteria > Bacteroidota > Bacteroidia > Chitinophagales > Chitinophagaceae > Sediminibacterium. The sequence continues at coordinate 13,072 of CALRUG020000058.1, forward strand.
ACCATATTTGCCATCAATTAGTTTTCGTTTTAAATCTTGTGTATAGGTTGTTAAAACCATTAAAATCATCAAGCTAATTAGGAAGCTTCTTCTTTTTGTTTGTTTAATTTCAATCATACGTATTTGGCTTTTTGGTTGAATTCTAGTTTTTTAACCTTGCATATTTTTCGAATATTTGCAAACCTTTTGCGTATTGCTAATCGAACTCTTGGTCAAATGGCCCTGACTCTTAATTCATAAGAATTACGTATTCACTTCCAGTCCACTTTACTTCCACAGATAGGTTTCCTAATCCTTTACATTTATTGCATTTAATACCAGGGATATATTCTTTTTTAATAGTAGAAGGTTCCTCTGCATAATATCCAGGGACTGTTTTATTCTCATAATATTCGTATGTCCTAAAATTGCTTTTTTCACCGTTGGGAAGTGTTACGTATCCCCATTTTTTTACAGACTCTGTTTTTGAAGGAACATAATATTTTCGGCCCGGAATTGATACAATTTTGGTTGTAGTTGCTGTTCCTCCGGCACCATTACAAGCGTCGCATTTATGTTTGAGCTTATATATACGCTTATTAAAATCCGACATAAAAAAGTCAAATTCATACCATTTCCCATCTAATTTGAAGCTAGAATTTGATCCATCTGTGTAGTACTCATTAAATCCAGCTGGAATTTCCGTTTCATAGCTATAACTATACATGCCAAATTTTCCTTTTACTAGGGTTATTCCGAATGGCTTGTTGCCATTCTTATATCCAAACCATTTAACTATTCGGTCTGCAATTGGCAAAGGGATACTAATTCTTTTTATTGAAAACTTGTCATTTACAAAAAGAATATAAGAAGTTTCATTTTTTGCAATAAACAAATCATCTTCTACTCTATTGATATAATCATAGAAAAGATTTTCTTTATTACCGTTAATAGAAATAATATGCCATTTACCTAATAGGTTATTACCATATACGAAATTTGGATATGTAGTATAAGTGAATTTCGTAGAATCCAAACGAAACTCTTTCATACTACCTCCTCTGTATACGTTGTATTTTTTGCCATTCAAAATTACTAATGCAGAATCGCCCAAAAATGGGAAAGCAGCTTCAAATCTAAAAGGGAAAATTACACTGTCTTGTGCATTGATATAACCCCATTTAGAACCTGACTTTGCTAATGCTATTCCATTATTAAATTTACTAATTGAATCATATTTAAATGGAATTAGTTCCTTGCCGTCCTTTCCATAAACAGCATACTTATCGTTCAGCTTAATTACAGTGTACCCATCTTCATAGCCGAATATATTAAAGTTTATATTGCTAATTAGTTTGCCATTAAGATCACGAAGTTCTCTTTTATAATTTCCCCATTCATCACGCTTAACTACAGAAATCCATTTTGAAAATAAAACTCTTAAATCGGAATACCTCGGTGCAATAATCTCTGAGCCATTTTCTGATACAAGGCCGTATATTGAGTCTCTCCTATAACCTCCTTCTATTGCATTAGAAACTTTGGCAAATCCATCTTTAAAATCATATATACCATCGTACTTAAAGGGGATAACAACATTTCCTTTCTTATCAATTATGCCTCTTTTAGTTTTGCCAAAATGGTCCACTATTTTTTCGACACTTGCTTTACCATTTTTAAAAGAATGTGCCCATAAATAGATACATGGAATTATTTCTTTACCAGAGGCATCAATGTATCCATCAAATCCGTCTTTATTGGTAACTTGACACATTCCGTCTTTAAAATCACCGATTTTAGCATAATTTCCCTCGATTTCATTTATTATATTGCCATTGGTATCAATTATTTTCCATTTCTTTTTTAATCTTACTACTGCCAATCCTTCTGAAAATGATGTAGCGGTGTCATAGATAATTTTTGTTATTTCCGTTCCTGCCAGATTGATAAAACCATATTTGCCCTTTAGGGTTACACGTGAAAAATTATTATAAAACGGTAAAAAGCTGCTGTAGCGTGGTTCAAAAATATAGTTTCCTTTTGAATCAATTAAACCCCATAAATGCTCAAAGCTTTCTTTTTTAAAAATGTAAACCCAAGCAATTCCTTTCTCAAACTTTCTAACATCATCCCATTTATAAATTGGTTCTGAAGGGTTTAGGCTGTCGGCATAGGCATATTTTCCATAAGCTGAATATTTATCACTTTTTAAAAAGTAAGGTTTTTGAGCATTGGAAAACGTTAAAAAAAGCAGACAAGAAAAAAATAGAACCACGGAAAAGATATGTTGAGAAGAATTCCGGAATTCTTTACAAATATTTAAGTGGCGCATACTAGCTTAATTAAAATTATTATTATTTATTAAAGGTTGTAAGTATATCAGCTTGCTACTGAGTCTAAGTTGCCAAAGACTTTTTTAATTTTTCTTGTTTAATTTGCTTTTTTAAGTCTTACTGGTTATTTCTCAACCTATTTCATGAATAGATAGGTTGATCTTGTTAATACCTTTTACGCAAATGCTATTTTTATTCATTTTTAATTCGGTGCCATGGTATGTTGCATTTGCTGTACCATTAGAAAAACTGCTAACTCTTTCATACTTAAAATCTATGTTGACACTTCTGAAAATATCAATATAACCCGACTTGATATTTAATCTTAAAGCAGTAAGTCCTTCAGAAAAATCATTTGATTCATTATACTATATCTCGACTAACTGCCATACAAATCTTCTTTACCGACTTGGAACTGACCTGAGAAGCAACAATTAAAAATTTTTTTGTGAAAAAACAGTTTACTATCACGAATTAATCCTTTACACAACGAACTGGCAAACCAAAAACTTTATCACTGGTCCCCCGATCCAGTCGATTGTTATAACAAGTGGCATGGTAGTTTTCTATAAATTTATTTCTATCCACCATCCAAGAAGGAGGGTAAATCCACCAATATGCACCTGTACCCTCTAAAGTAAAGGACCCGTCACTTTTTCTAAACCCTGCAAGCAACCCATTAAACCCACTGGTATTGGTGCCATTGGTACTTTTCATAATGGTTGTAGGCTTGCATCCCGATGTACTTCGAATTTTTAGCCCAGCAGCTTCATTACCGCCTAGGAAAATGGCCATCTTCTCCCATTCTTCATCTGAAGGCAAATGCCAGCCATCCGGAGCCAGCCCTCTTGGATCAAGTATTGCATAAGCATTATAAAGTTTACCATACTTAGTTCCATTTTCTGTTTTGTTCTCATAATAACACCATGCCCCAGTTGTTAATTTTGCCCACTGAACTGGATCCTGTACCTGTGGTATTGAATCACCATTGAGGTAATGATCAACATTCAGGTTCTCAGCCATCCATACTTGGCTCCCGATTTTTACGGATTTATACACTTCTTGAGCATAACTACTCACTAGTGAAAAAAAGAGAGTAACAAATAAAAATAGTTTTGTTTTCATTTTAAAGTTTTTAAATATTTAAGTACGATTATTTTATTAGCATTTCTTTATATCCTTCTTTTTCGCTCCACTGCAAAACGAGATAGCGAAGCCCCTTGCCTTTACATATAGTACAGTTTTTTTCAGAACTGATCTGCTTGGTTGTTTTTATTGTTTCTGTGATAGCTTCAAACTCATAAGTTTTTGAATAAACCGGAAATTGTCCATATTTATCCAGCTCACCCGATACCTTTTTTTGTGTTACGGTATATTTTGAGGCTGGAATTATTTCCCGTGTTTTTATTTCTTCAGAGTACACGGCTGTTATTTTTCCTGCTTTACAGTAATCACAGCTTACAGACATCAATACAGGTTTTGTAAATTCGTGGTCCAATGCTAATACATAGTAATCATCAACATTTCGAATTGCCACTTTTAAAGGAAATGTTGCAAAATTCCTTTCAGAATACAACAGTGTTGTATCCGTATCAAAAATCTGAGATTTTATAGTTTTTCGTCCATTCTCTATAGTGTACTCTGAGCGATTAAGTCCTTTTACGGAGTTGCCGCTAGTCCATGACACTGTTCTGAAACTTATTTTAGTTAAGCCTGCAGGCATAAAAATTTTACCAGATGAAGTGATCAATCCTAACCCTTTGTTTCCATCCCTGAAAATTCGCAATGAGGCTCTTGTTTCAATTTTTTCATTTTTCTTTCTTTCTTCCTGCTCTTTCATTTGTCTTTGCAACAGACGTTCAGCCATCTTAGGTGAATAGATTTTGTAAAAACTCTCCGGTAATTTTGAAAGTGTACTTGCAGAATAATATTCAAATTCTCCATTTAATTGTTTCGCTGCAAAGAAATATTTTATCTTCTCATTGTCATAAAATATATCATTCACCTCTTGTATATATTCAATTGTTGTATAAGAAGCAGGGATCTCTTTTTTCTGTAACTCAAAGCGTCCCTGTAACAGTTGTCCAGAAGCTTGATCTATTTTATATGTGTGATAATAGTTAATCCCAGGAACAAAACTTTCATAGTTTCCCAATGAAATAACAGGTGTGCCATCTGATTTTAGTATTCCTGTTTTTCCATTTTTATAAACCTGCACATCACTGGCACTGATCATTCGTATGGAATCATACTCTGGCGCAATGTTCTTATCCTTAAACATCCAGCCCCAGCTTTTATTTTCTTTTATCAGTGATGGGGCCTCTGCATATCTTGTAAAAGAAAAAAGAAATGAAGTATCCTGGATAAAAATATCTTCAAAAATAAGATTCAGATAATATTGCCTGTAAATGTCAACCTTATCCCCTTTCCAAGCAAATAGTTTAAACCCCGCTTGTTCTATTTTATCATACTTAGCAGGAACTATCCAGTCACCGTCTTTTTTAATACCAAACCCTTCTTTTTTTTTCTTTAAATCCTGATTCTTGTATTCTGTAAATTTTTCCTGCCCCACTATAACAGAATTAAAGCAGCAGAAGCAGGTAGAAAAAAGCAAGTATATGTATATACTTTTTCTCATTCTATAAAAATAATCCTGAATGAGAAATGCAAAAATGTGAAAAAAGTAGTAGACAAATTACAAAAATCCCGTCTTCTTCAATGCCTCTGCCCTGCAGTTTACCTGTAGTTTTTCGTATATATTTCTTACATGTGTTCGAACTGTATCTAAACTGATAAATAATTTATCGGCTATTTCTTTATACCGGTAACCACGGCTAAGATGTTCCAACATTTCCTGCTCCCTTTTACTGAGGTCTTGGAAATACTCGTTTGTTTTTCCTCTAATGGCAAAAGCTTCAATCACTTTTCTGGCGATTTGGCTGCTGATGGGGCTTCCGCCATTTTGTACGTCTGATATGGCCTCCAGTATTTTTTCGATAGGAGTTGATTTTAGTAAATAACTTACCGCACCTGCTTTAAGCGCTTCAAAAACGGTATCTGGGTTTTCATATACCGTTAACACCATCATCTGCATTTTCGGATGAAGGATTTTTAATTTTTGAATACAATCAATACCACTCATCCCCGGGAGGTTTACATCAAACAAGGCTATTTCAGTAGGCTTCGCTGTCAATGCTTTTAAAGCAGTTTCTGCATCTTTAAAAATGGC
>CALRUG020000059.1:0-17870 GCA_943371295.1 Synechococcus sp. UW140
TAAGGGTTCCTTTAATTATGTATTGGAAAGGAAAAACAACTGTGGGAACTACACTTGATTTACCAGTAACAGTTGCAGATTTATATCCAACATTGGCAAGTGTGATAAATACTCAATATAAAAAAGATCGTTTAGTAGATGGAGAAAATATTTTCCCAATGATTCAACAGTCAAATAAAAAAAGAACGCTTTTCTGGCATTATCCACATTATAGTAATCAAGGCGGAAAGCCTGCTGCAGCAATACGTTCAGGAAATTACAAATTAATTTATCATTACGAAGATCAAACAGTAGAACTTTTTGATTTGGTAAAAGATGAAGCAGAAAAAAATAATATTGCATCAGAAAACAAAGTTCTTGTTGAACAATTAAAAAAACAATTAATGAGTTGGTTAAATCAAGCTGGTGCAGTTGATCTAATAGTACCGCATTTTTGAAGTGTTTAGATACCAGTCGTTTCAGTATTAGTTGGTTACTTAGATGTTGTATTTGTATTTTAATCTAAATCTGAAACGATGCTTGCTTTTAAAAGGAATTTACCTGCCCGAATTGGCTTATTCTGCCTTTTACTTTTAATGAGTTTCTGGACTGTTGCACAAACAACAACAGTAAGCGGTACAATATTAGGTACCGACAACGTACCATTAGTTGGTGCTTCTGTTGTTCAAAAAGGAACATCCAAAGGAACAACTACTGATCAAAAAGGTTTTTTTAGCCTAACAGTAACAGGTGCTAAACCAATATTATTGGTTAGTATGGTTGGATACCAACCTTACACCATCAATTATGAAGGATCAGGCGCTGTTGCGGTGAAGTTAGACCCAGTGGCTTCTGATTTACAAGATGTGGTAGTGGTGGGTTATGGTACCCAGAAAAAAATTAATCAAACTGGTTCTACTCAAACAGTAAAGTTTGATGATGCAGTAAACCAACCTGTAACCAATTCAGGTCAGTTGATGTATGGAAAGTTTTCTGGTGTGCAACTTACACAAGCAAGTGGTTTACCTGGTGCAGATGCATCTAGTATTGTGATAAGAGGGGTTGGTACTTTTGGATCAACCACTCCATTGGTTGTAATTGATAATATTCAGTACAGTGGCTTAGATGCTTTTAATAATTTGGCGCCTGCGGATATTGAAACAATTTCTGTTTTAAAAGATGCTTCAGCAAGTGCTATATATGGAGCAAGAGGTGCCAATGGCGTAATTGTAGTAACAACTAAAAAAGGTAAAAGTGGAACCAGTAGTATTGTTTACAATACTTATACTGGATTTCAAAAAGTAACAGTAGTTCCTCAATATTTAGATGCAGTAAATTATGCACGATTAAAAAATGAGCGAGACATTAATGCAAACGGACCAACAGCACCATTAAGATATTCTGATGCAGATATTCAACAAATAATAGATGGTTCAAGTCGTGATCGATATGCAAATACTGTGTGGGCAAACGAAATTTTACGCAATGCAGCTATACAAAATCATTATTTAGCATTTTCAGGAGGAAACGAAAAAACACAATACAGGGTTTCGTTAGGATACCTTGGTCAGGAAGCAGTAGTGAAAGGAAAGTTTAAATCGGACCGTTTTAATTTGAGCTTTAATGTGAATTCAAAGTTGAAAGACTGGTTAAGCATTTCAAGTGTAACCAATGCTTTCTGGACTAAATTTAAAGGACCTGCAGGTGGTGCAGGTGCTATTACAGGTGAAACGGGTATAATTAATCAATTTCAACGATCTGCACCAACAGTTCCAGTTTATTATGCTAATGGAGAATATGGTGCTGTGGATGGCTCATATTTAAAAGTGAATGCTAGCTTCCCTATTACTCATGCACTAAGAAGAGGAGTATTAGGCGATTATTCCAGTGATGATATCAATGTGGCCCAAAGATTTGGAGTTACAGTTAATTTAAATAAAAATCTTTCTTTTGAAACAAGTGGAAGTATAAACTTGAGTTATGGTAGTGTTTCTAATTTTACACCAACCAATTCAATATTTGATCCAGCAGGAAATGTTGTACAAACTGCATTGGTGAACTCTTTAACTAATAGTACTAGCTTTAATTATCGTTTGTTAAATGAAAACATTTTAAGGTATACAAAGAAATTTAATGATAAGCACGATTTATCCGTTCTATTAGGTCATTCAGTTATCTATAATAGAAACGATGGTTTCTCTGGCAATTTACAAGGATTTCCATCCAATTCTATTCAAGAGTTCGACGGTGGTGGGGTGTTAAATCCTAGTGTTAGTGGTAGTGCAGCAGAAGAAGCCGTGCAATCATTCTTCACCAGAATTAATTATATCTACAATAGAAAATACTTGTTTGAAGTAAACGTAAGAAGAGATGGTTCTTCTAAGTTTGGTCAAGCTAAGCGATATGCAAACTTCCCATCTGCATCTGCAGGTTGGAGAATGAGCGAAGAAAAATTCTTAAGAAATGTGAGCTGGATTTCAGATCTAAAACTGAGGGCAAGCTGGGGAATTACCGGAAATGACAATATTGGCAACTATATTTTTGATCAAACCTACAATGCGGGGTTAGATTATTTCTTAGGAACGAATACCGTAGTAAGTGCAGTTGCACTAACAAGATTGGCTAATCCAACCATAACATGGGAAACGGTTAAACAATATGATATTGGTTTAGATGCTGAATTATTCAATAATCGCTTGTCTATCACTGCAGATTATTTTAAACGTACCAGTACCGATGTATTATATGGTAATTTCCCCATACCAGCATCTATAGGTGTAACCAACCTTGCGGCTCAAAACGCTGCAAGTATGGTGAACAGTGGCTTGGAATTAGCGGTAAATTATAGAGGTAATTACAAAGGAATTGGATATAGTTTTGGTGGAAGCATCAGCAAGTTTGCAGATAATCGTGTTACTGGATTAGGCGAGAAAGGTCTGGAGACAATTAACGCGGAGAGCATTATTAGAATAGGGGTTCCTTTCAATGCATACTATGGTTATAAAGTAATTGGAATTTTCCAAAATGCCAATGAAGTTGCAGCAGCTCCTAGACAGTTTGGAAGTGTTAGAACTGCGCCCGGAGATTTTCAATATGCAGATTTATCAGGTAGGAATGGCGTACCAGATGGTGTAATTGATGCTTTCGATAGAACTGTGATTGGTAATCCATTCCCTAAAATGATTTATAATTTCAATACCAATTTAAATTATAAAGGATTCGATATGACGGTTTTATTTGAAGGTGTGAGTGGCTTAGACCGTTTATTAAATAGCAATGGACAATTGCCATTTGAAGGGGATAGAAACAATGCTCTTTCATATTGGATTAATAGATGGACGCCTCAAAATCCTTCAACTAGTTTGCCACGTTTGGGAGGTCAAAATAATCAAGTTGTTTCTAGTTTTTATATTCAAGATGCTTCATATTTACGATTAAAGAACTTTGAAATTGGTTATGCAATTCCTGCTGAATTAACCAAGCGATTTGGAGTATCAAGATTAAGAGTATATGTAGGAGCACAAAACCTTTTGACTTTCTCTAAGATGAAAAACTTTGATCCAGAAAGAGCAAGAGGCAGTGCTACTGATCAGTTAACACCATTGTACAAAGTGTACAGTTTTGGTTTAAACCTTAAATTTTAATTAGTATGAAAAAGTTATTTATAATCAGTTGTGTATTGGCTTTAACCAGTTGTTCAAAAAGTTTTTTAGATCGAACATCTCTCACTTCATTAAGTGCTGCCAATTTTTGGAAAACAGAACAAGATGCATTCTTGGCAATTAATGGGGTTTATGATGTATTACAAGATCGCGTGATGTATAGCGGTAATTTAAATGGAACAGCGGGCTTACCTCAGTATGACTGCTTCAGCGATAATATGTTTGGCGGATACAAATTTGAGGGGCCAGGCGCATATATGGAAGCCAATGTGGATCCTTCTAATGGATTTTTTAGCGGGCAGTGGAATTCTTTGTACAAGGGAATTGGTAGGGCAAATGCAGTTCTAGAAAATATTGAAAAGATTCCGGCAACTGCAATTACTGATGCCAATAAAAAATCGATTAGAGGACAAGCGCTCTTTTTAAGAGCAATGTTTAATATGCATTTAGCCATTTATTTTGGTGAAGCACCATTGGTTTTAAAAGTACAATCTTTAGAAGAGTCTTATGTAACAAAAAATACTTACCAAGAATTATCTACTCAAGTAACAAAAGATTTAACTGAGGCAGTTGGTTTATTGCCTGCTACACAACCGGCAGCACAATATGGCTATGCAACCAAGGGTGCTGCATTAGGTATGTTAGCGAGGTTTCAATTATACAACAAAGATTACCAGGGTGTGGTTTCAACTACCGATCAAATCTTAACGTTGGGTTATACACTTAATCCAAATTATGCGCAATTGTTTACAGAAGCAGGAGAATTTTCAAAAGAAATAATTTTCTCAGTAAGATTTAACCAAGATGTTACGGCAAATAATGAATTGTTTTCTGGTACTTTTTTACAAGCGCCAAGAATCAATACCCTTCCTATGCCTAATTTAGTAAATGATTACTATTGCACAGATGGTAAGCCAATTACTACTTCTCCATTGTATAGGTCAGCCACTCCTAAATTAAACAGAGATCCACGCTTGTTGGCTAATGTGCATTTTGTAGGAGATATATTTTTAACGGATATCAATAGAGCATTCACAGGAAATACCGCAACCAGATTTGGACAGAAAAAATATATTAGAACTGCAGCATCAACATCGGGAATTGCAGTGTTTAGCCCAGGTGGTCAAGATTTTATTGTATTGAGGTATGCAGACGTACTCTTAATGCGTGCAGAAGCTTTGGTAGAATTAAACCAATTAACAGAAGTATATACTTTGGTAAATCAAGTAAGAGCTAGAGTATCTATGCCAACAGTAGCTGTTGCAGAGGGAACCGGTTTATCTCAAGCTACATTGCGTACGATTGTAAGGCATGAAAGAAGGGTAGAATTGGCTTTTGAGGGGTTGAGATTTTATGATTTAAAAAGATGGGGTACTATGCAACAAGCATTCACAGCTATTGCAGCGGATAATATTGCAGGATATGTAGCTACTTTCAGAGGAGAGAAGTCTACCTCTTTTCCAATTCCACTATCCGAGTTAAACGCAAATAACAAGTTGGTACAAAATACTGCATGGCAGTAAGTATTGAATGATATTATCGCATATAAAACAGTAAGTTTATCTTAAAATTCGTAAAGATGAGAGTGAGGCTTACTGTTTTATTTTTTTTACTACTGAGTACCCAAGCAGTTTTATTAGCGCAAAAGAAAAAGCCAAACATCATTTTCATTTTAGCAGACGATTTAGGCTATGGAGATTTGGGTTGTTACGGTTCTACTAACATTTATACTCCTAATATTGATGCACTTGCAAAAACTGGTACCAAGTTTACACAGTTTTATGCGGGAAGTACGGTTTGTGCTCCTTCTCGAGCAGCATTAATGACAGGGTTGCATACTGGTCATGCTTCCATAAGAGGAAATGGAGAAGTGCCTTTATCTTCCACTGATAGCATTTTACCTCAGTATTTACATAATGCTGGATACAAAAATGCAATAGTAGGTAAATGGGGATTAGGACAGGCTGGAACTGCGGGAGTACCAGAAAATAAAGGATGGGATTTTTTTGCTGGATTATTGCATCATGTGGAGGGTCATTTTCAAAAGCCAGATTCAGCTTGGAAATTCATCAATGGGAAGTCTGCAAAAGTTAAAATTCCAGAAGGGCAATACAGCAATGAATGGTTTACCAATCAGGCAAAAACTTTTATCAAGGAACAGCAATCCAATCCCTTTTTTTTATACCTCGCATATACTTTACCACATGCAGAATTAGTGGTGCCTAATACAAATATACAAACCTATTTAACCCCAGAAGGACTTAGTAAATTTTCTCCTGAAAAAGCACATCCTTCAGGTCAGCATTATGGACCACAAGCTAATCCTAAAGCTGCTTATGCTGCAATGATTTCTCAAATGGATGAGTATGTTGGTCAAATTATTGCTTATTTAAAAGAGCAAAAGCTATATGATAATACGATTATTATTTTCACAAGTGATAATGGTACACATAAAGAAGGTGGCAGAACCAATCAAGACATTAGTTTCTTTAATAGTAGCGGAGGATTAAGAGGTGCAAAAAGAGATTTGTACGAAGGCGGTATTCGAATTCCTTTTATTGTGCGTTGGAAAGGGAAAATTAAACCAGCATCTACTAATGAATTCATTGGTGCACTATGGGATATAGTTCCCACAATCAATGAAATCGCTGGGGTTAAAACTTCAAATCAAACAGATGGTATTTCATTTATAAATGCACTACAAGGAAAAAAGCAAGTAAACCATAACTTGTTGTATTGGGAGTTTTATGAAGGCGGTTTTAAACAAGCCATTTTACAAAATAATTGGAAAGCCATTCGTTTTTATAAGGGTACAACCCCCATAAGAACAGAATTATTTGATCTCTCAATAGATAAGGGAGAAACCATTAATATTGCTGCTGAAAATGAACCGAAAGTGAAACTTTTGGAAGCGTTGATGGATAAAGAAAGAACTACATCTACAAACCCCTTATTTCAAATTAAATAGGTCATGAAAACCCAATTAGAAAAATATTTTCTTGAACAATATCAACACCAACCTGGAGTAATTGTAAAATCACCTGGAAGAGTCAATATTATTGGCGAACATGCCGATTACAATAATGGGTTTGTTTTACCCGCAGCAATTGATAAAGCTGCGTATATAGCTATTTCCTTAAGAACAGATGACCAAATAAATTTAAGTGCTTTAGATTTAAATGAAACTTTTTCTACTACAGTTTCAGCATTAAAGCCAATAAGTGACATCAGTTGGCCTAATTATATTTTAGGAGCAGCCGCTCAATTTTTAAAACGCTCTATTCAGTTGCCCGGGTTTAATGCGGTATTAACAAGTAATGTTCCTATAGGGGCTGGATTGTCTTCTTCTGCTGCGGTTGAATGTGCTACTGTTTTTGCATTGAATCATTTATTGCAAACCAATATAGGACGAGTAGAAATGGTTTCCATGGCACAGAAGGCAGAGCATGAATATGCAGGTGTTATGTGTGGTATTATGGATCAATTTGCATCTATGATGGGTAAAGCCAATCAAGTAATAAAACTAGACTGCCGCTCACTGGAATATGAATATGTTCCTTTTAAATTGGATGGGATTAAAATTCTGTTATTAAATACCAATGTAAAACATTCATTGGCTTCATCCGAATACAATACGCGTCGTTTGGAATGTATGCAAGCGGTAGAAATGATACAAAAGCATCATCCTGAAGTTGCTTCTTTAAGAGATGCAACCATTGAAATGCTTGATCAATATGTATTACCATTCAATCCTCTTGTATACAAACGCAGCCGATTTGTTGTAGATGAAATGGATCGATTGAATCAAGCATGCCAATTTTTACAAGAAGATAATATTGTTGCATTAGGGAATTGTATGTTCAAGACACATGAGGGATTGAGTACGCAGTACGAAGTAAGTTGTAAAGAGCTCGATTTCTTAGTCAATTTTGTCCATTCAAGAAAAGAAGTAATTGGAGCAAGAATGATGGGAGGAGGTTTTGGTGGCTGTACAATCAACTTGGTTGAAGAAGATAAAATTGATTCACTTATTAATAGCATTCAACCAGCTTATGAACAAGCAATGGGATTGAAACTAGATTGTTATATCGCAACAATACAAAACGGGACGGAAATAATTAGTTTGTAAGTGCAGCTATTTAGGGGAGAGGGTAAAATGCAAGGTTAATCCTTTATCAGTATCCGATTCTGCAAAAATAGTACCGCCGTGTTTGTCTATAATTCTTTTTACAATGGCGAGACCTAGTCCATTTCCTTCAAATTTACTGTGATAGCGTTTGAAAGGAGTGAAAAGGGTTTTTAGTTGTTCTTGATTTAGACCAACTCCATTGTCTTTTACAAAGTAAAAGGATTGTCCCTCTTTTGTGTAAGCGCCTATTTCAATTACTGGTAACGGATTCTTAGAAGAGTATTTAAAAGCGTTTGATAGTAGGTTATTGAATAACTGTTTAATTGCACCTTCGTTTGCTTTTGCTTCTGGTAATTCTTGAATTTTCAGTTGTCCTTTAAAACCTATTGGTAATTGTTGTTTGCATACTTCTTGAATAAGTTCATTTATATTAACCGTAGTTTTCTCTAAAGCTTGTGTACCTAATCTAGAGAATGCCAATAAATCTTGCGTTAAGGTTTTCATGCTTAAAATGGTGGTTCTAACCATCTGCAAGAATTCTTTATTTTCTTGATTTAAACTATTGGGATCTACTAAGTCTACAACGGTCAATATTTTATTTATAGGAGAGTTTAAATCGTGAGCAGCAATGGAGGAAAATGCTTTAATGTCTTCTATTTTCCTAATTTCATCTGTTATATCAGTGATACTTACGACATAAGCATCGCTTGATCCTTGCTCATTAAACAGTGCATTAGATTTGATATCTATAATTATTTTTTCCCCATCTTTTCTAATGATTTCTGTTTGATAATCTTCTTGTACACCATATTTTCTATTGGCTAATCTTTCTACAAATTGGGACCTTCGATCTAAAGGAATGATCATATCTGTTACAACACTGCCTACTAGTTCTTTTTCTGAATAGCCTAGTATTTCGCAATAACTAGGGTTACAATACAATAGTCTGCCCTGATAGTCGATACTAGCAACCCCCTCTCTAAGTGATGCTACAAGCTTTCTGAATTTGCTTTCACTTTCTGCCAGTTGAGTTTCTAACTTTATGCTAGCAATTTGTTTTTTATTCAAAAGATTGGCATAGAAATAAACCAATATAAAAATTACTAAAGTAAAAATAATAGTATGCAATTCAATTCCAAATTCTGTACTATATAATCCTTTTTTCTCTCCAACAATTCTTAAATAACCAAGAAAAGGAGGGAAAACCAACATGAAAAATAAAACTCGGCGAAATAAAGTACTACCATCTAAGATAGAGGCAAATAGTTTTGGCATTCCATGCTTTGTATTACAAAGAAATAACGCAATGCTCAGCAATAAAAATACAATTGCAGTGTTTAAGGCAATGGTTGAAACGCCTTCTACTCTATAGGCGGAATCCCTTCCATATAAATAACCAAGAATTGAACTATATGCAAAAACAAATAGGACAATACAAAGTATTTGTCTAAGGAAGAGTATCCACTTTTTTTCTGAATTCGAGCTAAGCATTAGGATTCCACTCAACATAAATAATCTTGCAGTTATAGGAGCCAAATGTGAATTGATACTGCTGGCATCTACTTTTTCTGTAAAAAGTAAATAATCTAATCTCAAAAATTCAAGGGAGAATTGATAAGCTAAAAGGTGTAATAAACCGATGAATAAAACAAATAATCCTAGCGCAACACTGATTTTATTTGTTTTATTCTCATTAAAGAAAAACAACCATAGACCTGCTGTAATGAAAGTGACTGCAGTGAGTGGATTCATAGAAGTCATTTCACTGGAGAAGCTTTTTAGCGCTGTGATATTAAATTGCCAGCCAACTAAGATTGAACATCCAATGACTACTATAATAATGCCAAGAAAATGAATGTATGGAACACGATTGACACTAAACATAATCGGGGGATATTATTAGTGATATTAAAAATGAATTAAATGGTTGAACATTGTTTATTCATTCTTATTTAAAAATGGCAATAAAGAATTCTAGTTCAATAAATTTAGTACTTTAAGCGACACAATTATTAAAATCATATATGAAGTCTTATATATTAAGCATTTTTTTATTTTTCTCATTGGTGTCCTGTAATCAAAAACACACACTTTTTGAGGAAATCAAGCCTGAAAAATCTGGTTTAATTTTTTCAAATACCATTACCGAAACGCAAGAATTGAATGTCTTGAATTATGAATATATCTACAATGGCGGTGGTATTGGAATAGGAGATTTTAATAATGACAGTTTGCCCGATGTGTATTTTACAGGAAATAGGGTTCCGAATAAATTATTTATCAATAAGGGCAATTTAACTTTTGAAGATATTACCCAACAAGCAGGGGTAGACGGAAATGGTAAATGGAGTAAGGGAGCCAGCATTATTGATATTAACAATGATGGTTTAATGGATATTTATGTTTGTGCAGCAGTATTGCCAGACAGCAACAAAAGAAAAAATATATTATACATTAACCAAGGTATAAACAAAGAAACAGGTGTTCCCTCCTTTAAAGATCAAGCTGCTGAATATGGATTAGCAGATGCTTCCAATACACATATGGCTGCTTTTTTTGATTACGACAATGATCAAGATTTAGATGTTTACTTATTGATTAACGATTTAGATGGAACCTATCCCAATGAGTTTAGACCAATTAGAAAAGATGGATCTTGGCCCAACACCGATAAATTATTCCAAAATAATTTTGATTCAACCCTTGGACATCCAGTTTATAAAGATGTTTCGGCAAAAGCGGGTATTTTAATAGAAGGACATGGTTTGGGTATCAGTATTGCAGACATTAATCAAGATGGATATAAAGATATATATGTGAGCAACGATTATTTATCAAATAATGTGCTCTATGTCAATAATAGAAATGGAACATTTACCGATCAATCTGCAAACTACTTCAAGCATACCAGTAAGAATGCAATGGGCAATGATATTGCTGATATAAATAATGATGGATTAGCAGATATTATAGAAACGGATATGATGCCCGCAGATCATTATCGACAGAAAATGATGCACTCCGATATCAGTTACCAAACATTTCAAAATAGTGATCGATATGGTTATATGTATCAGTTCCCGCGAAATACACTCCAATTAAATCAAGGGTTTTTACCAAAAGGGTATGATTCAATTTTGAGACCAACGTTTAGTGAAATTGCCTATTTCAGCGGAGTAGCACATACCGATTGGAGTTGGGCACCCCTTTTAATGGATATGGATAATGATGGTTATAAAGACTTATTTGTAACCAATGGTTTGCCCAAAGACATGTCTGATAAAGATTTCATGGCATATAGACAGAACGCTGTAGCCAATGCACCTTTAGAAGAAGTACTTAGACAGTTACCTGAGGTTAAAATCAGTAATTATGCATTTAAGAATAATGGAGATTTGCAATTTATAGATCAGTCAAAAGAATGGGGTGTCAACAGTCCTAGTTTTTCGGCAGGGATGGCATATGCCGATTTAGACAATGATGGCGATTTGGACTTGGTGATCAATAACACCAATATGCCAGCTACTTTATTGGAAAATACCCAGCAACAACAAAAAGAACACGACAATTATATACGTGTAATATTGAGTGGGACTACACAAAACAAAATGGCACTAGGTGCCTGGGTACATATATATACGAATGGCGTTCATCAGGTAATGGAGCATTCACCTTATAGAGGTTATTTATCTACTGTTGAACAAGCCATTCATTTTGGAATTGGGAAGCAAACAACCATTGATTCAATTAGAGTAATATGGCCTGATGGTAAGTCAACACTACAAAAAAATGTGCAAGCAAATCAGCAATTGCAAATTCAATATTCATCAGCTATTGATTCAGGGGGATTACAGTTGCCGCATATCACAGAAACGCTACTCACCGATATCACCCAAATTGCAGGAATCAACTATGGTTTTTCGGAAGTAGATTTTATTGATTTTGATATTCAAAGACTTTTATTACACAAGCTCACTCAATATGGCCCCTCATTGGCAACAGGTGATTTAAATGGGGATGGACTAGATGATATTGTTTCAGGCGGAGGTTCGCCTTTTCATGCTTCCATCTTTTTTCAAACTGAAAAAGGAAAATTTGTTCGAAAGTTTTTACCGGGGAATAATAGTCCGCAATTGCAAGACGATGCGGGTATACTTTTATTAGACGCAGATAAAGATGGCGATTTAGATTTATTTATTGTTTCTGGTGGAGCAGAAAATCAACCTCAAACAAAAGCGTATGCCGATCATTTTTATTTGAATGACGGCAAAGGAAATTTTTCGGAATTAGCTGCGGATTTTACCAATAATAGAGCAACGAAGAGTGCAGTAGTTGCTGCAGATTATGATTTAGATGGAGACCTAGATTTGTTTATTGGCGGGAGGGTGATACCAGGTAGATACCCTATGCCAACCAGTAGTTTTATCTATCAAAATAATTCGGAAAAGGGGAAAGTACAATTTACAGATGTAACCAATAAAGTTGCCCCAGAGTTAGTAAATATTGGAATGGTTACATCAGCAATCTGGTCTGATGCAGATGGGGATGGGAAAATGGATTTGTTTATTACCAAAGAGTGGGGGAATATTGATGTTTTCAAAAATGATGGGAATAAGTTGACCAAGTTAAAAACATCATTAGATTCATTTAAAGGATGGTGGAACAGTATTATATCTTCAGATTTAGATAATGATGGAGACCTAGATTATATAGCAGGAAATTTTGGAACGAATTCTTTTTTGCATACTACCAGTGAAGAGCCCATGAATGTATACGCAAAAGACTTTGATAATAATTTCAGTTTGGATGTCATTTTTAGTCATTGGATAGTAGATCAAGTAGGAGGCGTAAAAAAAGAATTTCCATTAGCAGGGAGAGACCTCTTATTAAGGGAAATGAGCATTATGAAAGAGCGATTCCCGAATTATGCGAGTTACGCTAAAACAGATATGAGCCAATTATTTGCAGCTGATCAAATGAAAGATGCATACAAGGCTACTGCTAATTTCTTAAAGTCGGTTTGGATTGAAAACAAAGGGAATTTTAATTTTGAAATACATGAATTACCTACTGAAATTCAAGTTGCACCCATTTTTGGAATTTTGCCAAAAGATTTAAACAACGATGGTTGGGTTGATTTGATTTTTACGGGTAATGAATATTCCATGTCACCTTATTTGGGAAGACAGGATGCTTTAAATGGTATGGTTTTGTTGAACAAGGGGAAAGGACAATTCAACCCTATATCAATTGCACAAAGTGGATTCTATACTCCTGCGAATGGAAGAGCAATGGCATCATTAATGGTGAATGGGAAAACGAGTATTGTGGTAGGCCAAAATAGAGATTTCATGAAATTATTTCAACAACAAACAAACAATGAGGTATCAATGAAAATGGAAGAAAAAGAAACGCATGCCATCATTTACTATAACAATGGAACTAAAAGAAAAGAAGAATACTCATTTGGCCAAGGTTTTCTATCTCAATCAACAAGATACGTTCATCTTTCTCCAGGAATCAAAAGTATCAATGTTTATGCAGGTACTAAAATAACAAGGACTATTAAACCCTAAAAAGTATGAAAGGATTGATCCATCATAGTAGATTCATTTTTATTTTTTTTATAACTCTATTTTTAAGTTGTAAAAACAAACCAGTAAAAACATTTACAAGAGCAGAACTTCAAAACTATTGTGTTCAGCAGTTAACGGATGTAATTGTATATGATATTAATAATCCACCTGTTGCTGGTCGAATGTATGCATACAGTAACTTGGCTTTTTATGAAGCATTGAGACCAATGAAACCAGGTTATAAGAGTTTCTTACCTAAATTAAAAGGGTTTTCTAATATAGCCCAACCAGAAAAATCGCTTACAATCAATTATCCATTTTCTGCCAGTATCGCTTTTATGAAAGTAGCAGAAGCATTGGTTTTTTCAAAAGATAGTATCAGAAAAAGCCGATCACTTCTAGAAGAATATTTTACAGAGCTAGATGCAGACGTTCGATTGGCTTCAATCAATTGGGGAGAAAAAGTGGCTGCTGTAATATTAGAACGTGCTTCAAAAGATGGATATAAAATCACTAGGGGCATGCCTAAGTTCAGTGTATTAAAAGAGACAGGCATTTGGCAACAAACTCCACCAGATTATGAAGAAGCAATAGAGCCCAATTGGCGCTACATTAAACCAATGCTTTTAGATTCTGCATCACAGTTTAAGCCAGTTAGACCACCTGCTTTCTCTATGCAACAAAATAGTCCATATTATAAAGAAGTACAAGAGCTATTTGCTATGAGTAATGGATTAACCGAAGAGCAAAAAATCATTGCACGATATTGGGATGATAATCCATTCGTTTCTGAACACAAGGGTCACTTAACTTATGCGAATAAAAAAACAACGCCAGTAGGTCATTGGATGGGAATAACTGCTATACTGGCCAATCAATCGAAAAAAGATGAAATGGAAGTTGCTAAATCCTATGCGCTCACTTCTCTTGCCATATTTGATGGCTTTATTTCAACTTGGGAAGAAAAATTTACGAGCAAAACAGTTAGGCCCGTTACTGTTATTAGAGAGTACCTGAATTCAGAATGGAATCCTTACTTACAAACACCTCCATTTCCTGAATATACCAGTGGGCATAGTGTAATATCTGCAGCAGCGGCAACTGTATTGTCAACTATTTATGGAACTAATACTGCATTTACCGATACTACTGAGTTGAAATACTTGGGAATGAAAAGGTCATTTTCATCAATCAAAGCCGCAGCAAATGAAGTAAGCATGAGTAGGATGTATGGCGGAATTCATTATCGCGCAGCAGTGGAGAATGGTCAAAAGCAAGGGGAGCAAATTGGGAGTTATTATAATACTGTATTTTTGCTTAATGATTCAGGTAACTAAAATATTCAGATTCGAAACAGCCCATGCCATACATGGGTATAATGGACATTGTAGAAATATACATGGACATTCATATGTATTGCATGTAACTGTTGGCTCAGATATAGATGATACAGCCTATTTGCCTAAACCAGGCTTTGTAATAGACTTTAAAGACCTTAAAAAAATCGTCAATCGAATCATCGTTGAACAATTAGACCATCGATTGATTCTCTCTCAAGATTTTTTAGCAGAGCATCCTCATGCTGCCGCCTCAGAGAATTTAATTGTTTGGGAAATGGAGCCTACTGCGGAAAACATCTTATTATATATAAGAAATGTTTTATTAGCAGAGCTACCTACTGAAATCAAATTAAGAAAATTAAAGATTTATGAAACCAGTGATTCCTATGCTGAATGGGAAAGTATGGTTAAATAAAATACTTAATCTCTTAATCCCTTTCGCAGATTCTACGTACATTCAAATGCTCAAAATAGCGGCATATGAATCGAAAGAATTTTATACAAAAATCAGCAATGGCATCAGGTGCTTTGATGCTGTCTTCTACTATGTTAATGGCAAAAAATACTGCCAGCAAAGTTAAAATCGTTTTAATTGGAACAGGTCTTCGAGGACAAAATCACTTAGATCTATTATTGCGCAGAGACGATGTAGACTTAACAGCCATATGTGATATCAACGATAAAATGCTTTCGACTGCTAAAGCAATGATCGAGAAGTCTGGTAAAAAAATGCCCAAAATTTATACGGGAAGCAATCAGGTTTGGAAAGAAATGATTGTAAAAGAAAAACCAGATGGGGTGGTTATTGCAACTCCATGGGAACTGCATAAGGAAATGATTATTGATTCTTTGCAAGCAGGTATTAAATATGTTGCTACTGAAGTGATGTTAGGTATTACCCTACAAGATCATTGGGATGTAGTAAAAGCAGCAGAACAATATAAAGGGCAAGTGATGATGCTCGAAAATGTGTGTTACAGAAGAGATGTGATGGCTGCATTAAATATGGTTCGTCAAGGTTTATTTGGAGAGTTGATCCATTTACAAGGAGGTTACCAACACGATTTAAGAGAAGTTAAGTTTAATGATGGGGTTCGCCCTTATGGTGGAGGTGTAGAGTTTGGAGAGAAAGGATTTTCAGAAGCTTCTTGGAGAACGACTCACTCTGTTTATAGAGATGGGGACTTGTATCCTACTCATGGTATAGGGCCAATTGCACATTATATCAATATTAATAGGGGTAATCGATTCTTGTCTTTGTGTTCTTTTTCATCTAAGGCAAAAGGTTTACATGATTATGTAGTTAAAAAGGGTGGTCCCAATCACCCCAATGCAAAAGTGAAATTCAAATTAGGGGATGTGGTAACCACATCTATAGATTGCAACAATGGAGAAACTATTCTATTACAGCACGATACCAATTTACCAAGACCTTATTCTTTAGGATTTAGGGTTCAGGGATCTGAAGGGATTTGGATGGATTTAAATAAATCTGTTTATATCGAAGGAAAATCAGCCAAGCCACATCAATGGGAGTCTCAAAAAGAGTGGTTTGATAAATATGATCATCCATTATGGGTAAGATGGAGTAAAGAAACTGCAGGTGCAGGGCATGGCGGAATGGACTTTTTTGTTATACATGCTTTTGTAGAGTCAATTAAAAATCAAACGCCAACTCCAATGGATGTATATGATGCAGCAGCTTGGAGCGCCATTACACCATTAAGTGAGCAATCTATTGAATTAGGAAATCAAACAGTTGAATTTCCTGATTTTACAGGAGGTCAATGGATGTATCGGAAACCGGTTTTTGCCTTAAATGATCAATATTAATGATTACTGTTTTAAATGCATTTGGATTGCCTACCGATTCAGTGGTGGAACCAATTACAACAGGAATCATTAACAGTACTTGGAAAGTAAAATCTGCTAACGAAAATTATATTCTACAAAGAATCAATGATCATGTTTTTGCGAATCCCAAAGACATACACTATAATATTGCAGCAATTGCTCATTATTTAAAAAAGAATTTCCAGCATTATTTGTTTCCAGCACCCATTCTTTCTACAGATGGATTAGAATTGGTTCATATTGAGGGGAAGGGTTATTATAGACTTTTTCCTTTTATTGCTGGAACACATACCATCAATGTGGTGGAAAATACAAAACAGGCATTTGAAGCAGCAGAGCAGTTTGGGAAATTCACTGCATATTTAGGGGGATTTGATGTAACAAAATTGAAAGTGACCATTCCTCATTTTCATGACTTATCTTTTCGTTATAAGCAATTTCTCGAATCCATTCAAAATGGTAATGCAAAAAGAGTTCAGGAAGAACAGTCTTTAATTAATCGTTTAATTAAATTAGACTACTTAGTAAAACAATACGAAGCGATAACACAAAATCATGCATTTAAAAAGAGAGTAACCCATCATGATACTAAAATCAGCAATGTATTGTTTAATGAAGAGAATAATGCAGTATGTATCATAGATTTAGATACATTAATGCCAGGTTATTTCATTAGCGATGTAGGCGATATGATGCGAACCTATTTGTGCCCGGTATCAGAAAATGAAGATGATATCAGTAAAATTATTGTAAGACCTTCTTATTATTATGCAATCGTAGAAGGCTATTATAAAGAAATGCGCAATGAATTAACTGCAGTAGAGAAAACATATTTTTATTATGCTGCTCAGTTCATGATTTATATGCAAGCCATTCGATTTCTAACGGATTATTTTAATGATGATCAATATTATCAAATCAATTACAAGAATCATAATTTAGTTAGGGCTATTAATCAAACAGTTTTATTGGATCGGTTAATGGAACATGAACTAGCATTTAAAAATTTTACTTTATGATTAGATTATTCCTTTTGGTGATTCTCTTTTTATTCAATTTTTTAGCTGTTGGCCAAGTATATCAGCCTAGCCCTCAAAATATAGCATCAAGAAATACTTTTCAGGATAATCGTTTTGGAATGTTTGTTCATTGGGGCGTTTCAAGTATGTTAGGGGCCGGAGAATGGGTGATGCAAAACAGGAATATTAAAGTGAAAGATTATGCTTTATTGAAAGAATCTTTCTATCCTAGTCAATTCAATGCAGCAGAATGGGTTGGGGCTGCAAAGTCTGCAGGTATGAAGTACATTATATTTATTACAAGACACCAT
>CALRUG020000060.1:0-17637 GCA_943371295.1 Synechococcus sp. UW140
TATTGAGGAGTTATATGTTTTAGCGAATATTGTTCGCAAACAAGGGCAAGACTTTATTCCCGTGCATATTTTCCCTGTTAGATTTACCAATGAAAACTCGTATAAAATTTTGCAAGCGCATACTACACAAAATAATATCTACCAAGATTTTGCTAATCAGTTGAAAGAAGTTTTTGATTATTTTGAACAATATAAACAGTTGCCCATTGTTGGAATAAACGAAAAAGGAGTCTACAAAGTCATTTCTAGATAAGATTATATCTGTTTTTTTTGTATTTTGTGCCAATTTTATTATCCTTATAACCGCTGGAGACCAATTGGTTTAATGTTCAATTATTGTATTCATGAAGCGGGCAAAACTTTCCTTTTCAAATATTATCTTAATTATCGCATGTTTAGTTGTGGTGGTATCCATTCTATTTCTGAATGTCATTAACACCAGAAATATTATCACATTAAAAAATTCAATTGATACCCTAAGTATCGAAAATAAGAATATCAGCATTCTTAGAACAAGTAGTGATTTTTTATTAGAAGCAGAGTTGGTATTTACGCGATATGCTCAAACTGGCGAAACTTCGCTTAGAACAGTTTCTGCAAAATCCATAGACAATGCACTAGAGCGTTTAAAAATATTGAAAATGGAAAGTGATAGTGGTAGAGCTGCTCAAATTACTTTACAGTTAAAAAAAGATCAGTCTTTGCCTACTATGATTGATGCACTTGATTCCGTTTCCAAGCAAATGAAATCTACTCAGATTGAATTGACGAATGCAACCGATATTGATTCGATGAGTCAGTTACTCGCTAAATATAATTTACAATTAAAGCGTGTATTGTCGGAGGAAGATGCTTTTCGTGAAAATTTGAATGCGACTATATTTAAAAACGCAGTAACCGGAACAGATGTTATTCAAAAATTCTTTTGGGTCTCTCTATTAATCATTTTGTTCATTGTAGGCGTTTTAGTGTACAATATTTATAAAATGGTGAATTATGAAAATGAAATATTAGAAGCAAGGGAAAAAGCATTAAAGTTGGCCCAAGTAAAGAGTAGGTTCTTGAGTAATATGAGTCATGAAATTCGTTCCCCACTTACTGCCATTATGGGATTTACTGAAATAATTGATAAAATTGAAAAAGACGAGGAAAAGAAAAACTATTTGCATGCAATCAAAACATCTTCGGAACATCTACTTTCAACTGTAAACGATGTACTTGACTTTTCTAAATTAGACGCAGGAAAGTTAAAGCTCGAGAAACAGCCTTTTCATATCGCTTATGCAATTGAAGAAGTTGCATTTGCACTTTCTTCAACAAGTGCAGCTAATAAAGGAATTAAAGTTGATACCATTATTGAGTTAGATAAAAATCTTGCTGTTAAAGGAGATTTGTTTAGACTAAAACAGATTTTATATAATTTGTTAAGCAATGCCATCAAGTTTACAGAAAAAGGGAGCGTAACAATCATGGCAAATATATCTGGCAAGTCAGATAAGCAAGTAATGATTAAAATAGCTGTTGCTGATACTGGAATTGGGATCCCCAATGATCAAATTAAAACTGTATTTGAAGAGTTTACACAGGTTACCAATAATAGCACAAGTAAAGATACCAGAAGAGCAATTAAAGGAACTGGTTTGGGTTTATCTATCTGTAAAATGTTGGTTGAGTTACAAGGGGGGACCATTGGTGTAGAAAGTAAGTTAAATCAAGGTTCAGTATTTACCTTTGCCATTCCTTACGAAATCGCAATAGATATTGTTTCGAATGAAAAAGACTTATCAACCATGAATACTATTTCATCATCCTTGAAAGACAAAAGAGTATTGGTTATTGAAGATAATGATGTAAATATCATGTTGTTGACCATGCTATTAAAAAAAGTGGGCATCGTTTATGATATTGCAAAAGATGGAGAATTAGGCTTTCAATTGTTTAAAGACAATCAGTATGATATCATTCTTACAGATATCAATGTGCCTAAATTGACCGGTGATGAAATTGCAATCCTGATAAGACAATTTACCGATGAGTCAAAACGAAATATTCCTATAATCGGTTTAACAGCTACTATTGTTCAAGACGACCTAGATGAATATATCAACTCGGGAATTAATGAAGTTATGGTCAAGCCTTTTAAGCAAGATGAATTATATGCTACTATAGAGAAATACTTGTGATTCTTTTAGGCGGTTCTATATATGCACTGCAGGGTTTCTTTGGTTTTCTGTTCTAATAAAATATCTTTATTATTGAGTAGTTCATTCATTATCTCTATAGTATAATGTCGGATGGTTAATAAATTCAATTGCTTCTCTAATTGCACATCGAATAGAATACTACATTCACTGGCCAATTGATTAATTTTTTCATCGTGATCGTCTAAGCACAATTGCAAGCTGATAGCACCTGTTTGAATCAGGTTGGGTTTTACTTTTAACAAACCAAATATTTCGTACAGTTTACTCATAGGAGCTTCTCCAATAAATGAAAAGTCTTTTGTTTTCAAGTGCATCATTACTTGATTCGTTTTCACCACAATGATTGGTGGAAGGTTTTTTACCATTTTATTAT
Source organism: Synechococcus sp. UW140 (assembly GCA_943371295.1). Lineage (GTDB taxonomy): Bacteria > Bacteroidota > Bacteroidia > Chitinophagales > Chitinophagaceae > Sediminibacterium. The sequence continues at coordinate 2,578 of CALRUG020000060.1, forward strand.
GAATAATGGTTCCTTCTAATTTGGGGTCTAAAAAACATTTTACCAATAAGGGGATGCCCTTATTTTGAAGTGGTTTTATCGTTTTTGGATGAATTACTTGCGCCCCATAATAGGCCATTTCAATTACTTCGTTAAAGTTCAATTCTTTTATAAGTTGCGCTTCACTAAAGGCTTTGGGATCTGCATTCATTACACCTTCTACATCTTTCCAAATGGTTAGACTTTCTGCATCTAAAATATTGGCAAAAATAGCGGCTGTATAATCGCTTCCTTCTCTGCCCAATGTAGTACTTTCATTATCATCGGTTGCGCCAATAAAACCTTGTGTAATGGTTATATTACCATTGTATTGTTGTATAGCTTGTTTAATTCTTTCTGCAGAAAAATCAAATTGAACACCTGCATCTCGGAAGTTATTGTCTGTTCTTAGTAAGTCTCTTACATCTAACCATTGATTAATCAATTTTTCTTCATTTAAAAAGTGGCTGATGATGCAAGTGCTAAATAATTCTCCTATACAAACAATTTGGTCATAATAGTAGTCATATGATCTAACGGGTTTGTCGTGTAATAACCATTCAACTTCGGTAAAAAAGTCGTTTAATTGACCAACACATTCATTGTATTTAAATACCAATAAATATTTAGCAGTTGTTAAATGTTGATTTTTGACAATATTAAATAACTCTAAAGCTTCTTCTTTATTCCCCTTATAAAATGCATTGACTACTTTTTCTAAACCATTGGTTGTTTTGCCCATGGCAGATACAATAATTACCAATGGTTCATTGCTGAATTCTTGAACTATATTTTTTAAGTTTTTTATTCTTTCAACACTATTTACACTAGCACCACCAAATTTGAAGATTTTCATAATTTAAAGCTTATTATTAGAATCAATATACATACAAATATACGCTGCGTAAACGCCCAATTACTATCTTTATGTAAACGAATTGCACCATATGAGTATTAATAGGAACGTATTAACACTAGACGAATTTACATTACAACAATTGCGTCAGTTTCCAACGGCCACAGGCGAACTTAGCAGATTGCTAAGGGATATGGCACTAGCAGCAAAAAGAGTAAATGTAGAAGTAAATAAAGCGGGATTGGTAGATATTCTTGGCGATGCCGGGAGTATAAATGTGCAGGGTGAAGACGTGAAAAAGCTCGACATTTTTGCTAATAACCAATTTATGGGGGTGCTTCAACACGGCATCAGTTGTGCAGGTATCGGAAGTGAAGAAATGGATGACTTTGTTGTATTTGACGATGAAATCAGCAATAATAGTAAGTATGTGGTATTGTTTGACCCCTTAGATGGAAGTGGGAATATTGATGTAAACGTTTCCATAGGTACCATTTTTGGTGTATATAAAAGAGTAAGCCCATTGGGTAAGCCTTGTACCAAAGAAGACTTCTTGCAACCTGGTAAGAACCAAGTAGCGGCTGGATATGTTGTATATGGTTCAAGTACCATGTTTGTTTATGCAACTCGAAGAGGGGTAAATGGCTTTACACTAGATCCATCGATAGGAGAGTTTACAATGAGTCATCCGAATATTACTTGCCCACCAACAGGTAAATTCTATTCTGTTAATCATGGTAATTTCTTTCAATACAATGAAGGCGTTAGAAAATACATAGACGGATGTCAAAGAAAAACCAAAGAAAATGGTGGGCCTTATACACAACGATATATTGGGAGTATGGTTGCCGATGTTCATAGAAATCTAATCAAAGGGGGTATATTTATGTATCCCGGAACAATTGAAAAGCCTGGAGGTAAATTGAGACTTTTATATGAGGCAAATCCTTTTGCATTTATATTAGAAGTGGCTGGTGGTGTTGCTACGGATGGTGTAGGAAGAATTTTAGATATTGTACCTACTTCATTGCATCAGAGAACGCCTCTTTTTATAGGAAGTAAATTAATGATGGAAGAACTAGCTGAAGTAGCTAGTTTAAAATAAATAGGATGCATAGAAAACTTTTATTTTTATTGATTAGCCTCAGTATGACCCAATTGGTAGTTGCACAGCAGCCTTTGCCCAAAGGCAAAATGAGTTTTACTGCAATGACAAAGCCGAACAATATTGTTTACAATGACAGTATTTACAAAGGCAGTAGGCAATTTAAACAGTTGTTTTATCGAACTGCTAATCTTGAAATTATTCAGTCTTTTCAAAAGCATCAAACAAACAAAATAACTGGCCAAGTGCTCAATTTTGTTGGGGCAATTACTTTAATTTCCGGTATAAGTTATTTGTCGGGTGATACAAAGGGGTTAGGATGGACATTAGTTGGTGCTGGCTTTGCAGCATCCATTGCAGGTGGGTATTTTAATTTTGTTGGTCAAAACCATCTATTAACTGCTGTAGACTTGTTTAATCAACAGTATAACAAATCGACTGTTTCATTGGGTTTAGGACCACAATCAGCTGGATTGGTGTATAAATTTTAAGTATGAGAAATGTAATCATCAGTGTTAAGGACCTTCACAAAAAATATGGGAATTTTCATGCAGTGAAAGGAATTAATTTTGAAGTGTTTGAAGGAGAAATCTTTGGTTTATTAGGTCCTAATGGTGCAGGTAAATCAACTACATTAGAAATTATTGAAACCTTAAGAGATAAAACAAGTGGAACTATTCATGTTGCAGGTTTTGATTTAGACAAAGACCCCAATGAAATAAAAAAAATAATCGGGGTCCAATTGCAAACCTCAGGATATTATCCCAACCTTAACTTAACAGAGTTAATAGGTTTATTTGCAGGATTATATAACCAACCTACCAATCCAACCACTTTGTTAGAGATGGTTAATCTAACTGATAAGGCAAAAGCAAAATACAAAGAGTTAAGTGGGGGCCAAAAGCAACGCTTTTCCATTGCAACCACTTTGATTAATAAGCCCAAAATCATATTCCTAGATGAGCCAACCACAGGTCTAGATCCTCAAGCTCGTAGAAATTTATGGGATCTAATAAAGGAAATCCGCCTACAGGGAACTACCGTAATTATTACTACTCATTATATGGATGAAGCAGAAGTACTTTGCGATAGAGTTGCCATCATCGATAGCGGAAAAGTAATTGCTATGGATTCCCCCGATAAATTAATTGATGATTTGGTGGCAAGTGGATTTGAAAGGCCCAAGCAAGTAAAGAATGCCAATTTAGAAGATGTATTCATTCAACTCACGGGTCATGAATTAAGAGCCGAAAACTAATCATATGCTAGACGAAAGATATCCAATTGGTCGTTTTGAACCAATGCCATTTTCAGAAAACCAAAAGAATAAATGGTTGGCAGATATACAATTCTTGCCTGAAGAAGTGGAACAAGCTTTGTTGAATTTAGATGAAGCTCAGTTGCATACTGCTTATAGGGATGGTGGTTGGACACTGCACCAAGTAGTTCATCATCTAGCCGATAGTCATATGAATGCTTACTGTAGGTTCAAATTAGGATTAACAGAAGATTCGCCAACCATTAAACCTTATGATGAAAATGCATGGACACTACTCAATGATGTTCAGCATCTTCCTGTAAATATTTCTGTTACCTTATTACATGCTTTGCATACTCGATGGTTTTTTGCAATAAAAGATCTTACACCCATTCAATGGGAGAGAAAGGTTTATCATCCTGCTAGTCAAAAAGAAATGAGTTTGTGGTATTTATTAGGAATGTATGCATGGCATGGAAAACATCATACTGCTCATATTAAGATGTTAAGAGAAAAAAATAATTGGTGATGTCTTCTATAAATAAATGGAAACTTTTACATTCTGAACAATTGGTGAAAGATCAATGGGCAGACGTTCGAAAGAATAGTTATCAAAAAAATGACGGTTCAGTTATTGAACCGTTTTATGTGTATGGTTTTCCTGATTATGCAACTGCAGTAGCAATAACAAAAAAGGGAACAGTTATTGTAGAGCGAATTTACAGAGCAGGATTAGACACTGTTGCATTGGAATTACCCGGAGGTTGTGTTGATGCCACCGATACCATGTTGGAAAGTGCAATAGAAAGAGAGTTGTTAGAAGAAACGGGTTATCAGTTTGAAGAAATCATTTACTTAGGAAAAGTATCTCCAAATCCAACCACCAATACGAATGTTATGCATATGTTCTTGGCAATAGGTGGTGAGGAAGACCCAAGTGCAGTAAGAGATACAGAAGAAGAAGTAGAAGTAATTGAAATGGAATGGGACGATTTTATCACCAGCTTTAAAGAGCAGAAATTTATACAATCAATGCAAACATGCACCATTTTATATGCATTAATGAAGCTTAATAAATTAATCGTTTATTAAAATGGAACATCAGATAAAGCCATGGGTAGTTCAGGAATCTAAAATTGTATATGCTAAAAAATGGATGCGGCTAAAAGAAGAAGTGTGCATATTACCCGATGGTCAAATCATCAATCCATATTTTGTTATAGATGTGCCAGATTTTTGCAATGTAGTCATGGTCACGAATGAGGATGAAATAGTAATGGTTGAGCAATATAGACATGCAGCAGGCATAGTATCGCTTGAATTACCCGGAGGGATGATTGAACCAGGAGAAGACCCCTTGTTGGCTGCAAAAAGAGAAATGGAGGAAGAGACCGGCTATCAATCCAATCATTTTGAATTACTCTATTCCATTCATCCCAATCCCCCTTTAGAAAATAATCGAGCTCATTTTTATTTAGCAACCCAACTAACATTAACAGGAAAGACCGCATTTGATCAATACGAGGATATCAAATTGGTTTTAGTAAAGAAGCAGGAGTTTCTTCACAAACTTTTGCAAAATCTATTTACGCATGGCGCTCAAGTAGGGGCAATGTATGCAGCTGCTATTCGATTAGGTTGGCTAAAACCATAAATTAATTATCATCCCTTTTTACTTCTGCAATTACAAAAACACTTCCGCAAACCAAAATTAAATCGGATAGGTCTGCGTTCTCTTTGGCAGCATTGATTGCACTATTCACCTCTTTATATGAAGTACCTTTTAAACCGAATGCTTTAGCTTGATGAAGTAATTCTTGTTCATCTAATGCCCTTGGAATACTGGCTTTGGTAAAATAGTATTTTGCTGTAATTGGAAGCATTTGTAAAACAGCCTGAATGTCTTTGTCTTTTACCATACCCATTACCCAATGCAGTTGTTTAAAATTGCTCAAATCTAATTGAGCAAGGATTGCTTTGATTCCATCTACATTATGGCCCACATCTAAAACAACTGTTGGATTGTTTTGAATAATTTCCCATCTCCCATGCAAACCAGTCAATTTTTTTACATTGCCTAATCCATGTTTAATATGTTGCGTTTGAATCTCCCATCCTAATTGTTGTAAAACAGCACAGGCTTCTAAAACCGTCAATAAGTTTTTTGTTTGGTAAAATCCAGTTAGGTCAAGAGAATAGTGATGGTATTCATTTTTTTCTTTGTCTACTACAGTTACATTTAGTAGGGGTTGTTGATACAGCCAATCACTGATATATCTCTTTTCTTCAGCAAATGAAATAGGACTTGCATTGGCAGCTGCAGTAAATACAGGTAAAGTTTCTGTATTTATTTCTCCAATCACAACAGGAACCAATGGTTTGATGATGCCTGCTTTTTCTCCAGCAATTGCGGTTAGTGTATTCCCTAATAAGTTCATATGATCCATCCCAATATTGGTGATGACACTTAATTCGGGTAAAATAATATTGGTACTGTCTAGTCTGCCGCCAAGCCCTGTTTCAATAATCGCAATATCTACTTCATTCGCTGCGAAATAGTCAAACGCCATTGCAACGGTAATTTCAAAAAAAGAAGGCGCAATCGTTTCAATTTGAGGTTTTATCTTTTCTGTAAATTGGATTACAAAATCTTCTGAACAACATGCCCCATTAATTTTTATACGCTCTCTAAAGTCGTACAAATGTGGCGAAGTGTAAAGACCTGTTTTTAAACCAGCGGATTGCATGATGGCCGCTAACATATGACTCGTAGAACCTTTGCCGTTGGTTCCTGCAATATGAATGGATTTAAATTTTTTATGTGGGTTACCCAATGCTTCACACAATGCAATGGTGTTGGTAAGATCTTTTTTGTAGGCTGCTTCCCCAATTTTACTGAACATGGGAAGTTGGTTAAATAAATAGGAGACTGTTTCAGCGTAATTCATACTGCTGCAAAGATGCGAAATTATTAATTCTTAAGTTTAAAATTAAACACCAATGTACCAGTTTGATCTTCTGTATTAGCTGCATTCAATTGCAGTGTTTTTGCTTTTTGGATAGCAATATTTCGAATTCGTTGATTGGTAGTGGTAGTCCCTTTCGGATTAATTACAGCTGCAATAACAGCGCCTGTTTTATTTACAGTAATATCAACAGCTACTTTTGCATTTTCATTAAAGTCGTCTTCGAACGAAGGCAACTTAGTTATTCTTCTTCCATCTAAACCACTTCTAATTGCAACGCCTCCAGCTCCACCTAAACCTCCATTTCCACTAGATGCATTTCCTTGATAACTGTCTGAATTTGGATTTCCTGTTGGTTTTCCTTGATCTCCTTTTCCACCAGCAATTCCTTGATTGGTTACTCCATTATAACTATCTGCTAAGTTTCCGCCGCTGCCTTTGTTTTTATTGACTGTAAATAACGCTTTAGGTTTTGGATTAGGTGGAGTAATGCTGGTTGTAGTGTTGGGTTTATTCCTCAATTTAGTTGTACGATCTGCTACAGGAACGTCTTCTTCGGATGGATTGTTTTCAGGGATAGCGATGTTTTCTTCTGAACGCGTATTTGCTGTTTTGTCTGTTTCTTGTGAAGCAGTTCCCACTGCAGCTACGGGCGTGCTTCCATAGCCTGTTTCAGCATCCCCTAAATTAACTTCTATGCCTTCACCACCGCTAGGTTCTTGAATAACTGGTTGTTGATAACGAACATAAAAGAATACAGAAAACAAAACAATGGTTATAACTACCGTTATAATGGTTGCTTTCAATTGATCCTGCTTCTCTAGTAATTGGTCGTTATTCATTCAGTATAAAAGTACATGATTACTGAAAGTAATCATGGAATAGAAAGTTAATCCTTTAAAAAAATATCATACCCAAATCTTAGTAAAGTTGCCACTACCACCAATAAAAAGAAAATCCGAATAAACTGATTGCCTTTGTATATCGCTAGCTTGGCGCCTAATATTCCACCAATAGCATTGCATACTGCCATGGGAATTGCCACAGACCAAATGATGGTGCCTTTTAACATGAAAAGAGAAATGGAACCCAAATTGGTAGAAAGGTTGATCAGTTTTGCATAAGTGCCCGCTTTTAAAAAATCGAATCCCAATATGCTAATAAAAGCCATGATAAAAAAACTACCAGCTCCTGGCCCAATAAAACCATCATAAAACCCAATCACTAAACTAATGATTAGGGCATATTTTAATTGCTGTTTATTAGATAATTGTTTGTGAACGGTTTGCCCAAAGTTTTTCTTAGAATAAGTGTAAAGGGCAACAATGATTAATACAATAAATATAACCGGCTTCATATATTTATTGCTAACTATCGAGAGTAATTGTGAGCCAGCAAAAGCTGCACTAAAAGCAATTAAACACATTATTCCCACTTGCCCCCAGTTCACAGCTACTTTTTTCACATATTGTCTTGCGGCAAAAGCGGTACCAGTAAACGCGGGTATTTTTAAGGAGCCCATTACAGTTGCTACTGGGAACTGTGGCAAGAGCATAATACCTGCAGGCAATTGAATCAATCCACCTCCACCTACAATTGCATCAACAAATCCTGCCAAAAAAGCAAAAATGCATAATAATATCAGGGTATTAATATCCATCAAAAGTTCATTTATGTTTAATGGTAATATTAGCAATAACCAATCCTGCAATTACAAGAATGCCGCTATAAAAGTGAATGGGAGTAATGGATTCACCTAAAATTAGAATTGCTTCAAGGGTACTAAAAATGGGTATTAGGTTCCCAAATAAAACGGTTCTTCCAGCACCCAATTTTGAAATAGCCAGGTTCCAACACCAAAATGCTAAAACCGATGTTCCAATTCCCAAATATAAGATAGAGCCGATTAATGCATTAGACCACTCAATTGGTTCTTTAACTACTATTTGTTCAATGATAAAAAATGGGAACAGCATCAATGAGCCCAATATAAAAATGATGAGTAAGAATGATAATGCACTTATCTGTATGGGTTTCTTTCTCACCAAAATATTGTACACAGCAAATGCAAAAGCGCCTGCTAATATCCATGCATCCCCACTAGAAAATTTAAATGAAAGCAATACTTCTAAACTTCCTTTAGAAATAAGTAGTACAATGCCCAAAATGCATAGTATCATTCCAATGATTCTATAAAAACTGAGTCGTTCTCTTAAAAAGAATACTGCCATTATTGTTGCAAAAATGGGAGAGGAAGTGGTGCCAATTAATGCCATATTGATAGCAGTGGTATTATGGCCAGCTACATAAACAAATGTGTTAAATAGGGCAATTCCTGTAAGAGCTATTAAACTCAATATTTTCCAATTGGGTTTAATATGAATTAGTTCAGTCCTTACTTGTTTATAAGCAAAAGGGAACAGTACCAATGAGGCACAGGTCCAACGATAAAATGCCAAACTAACTGGGCTTATTGCCGCGCTTACTTTTCTCGCTATAATAAAATTGCCAGACCAAAGAAGGGTTGCAGTGATTGCCAACAAAAAACCTTGAACAATATGGTTATTGAGTTTAGACTGCATTATTGTAAAGGAGCGCCTGCAAATTGATGGTTATAATCCCCCTTAATTCTTTCCATTGGTGGATTGAAATAGCCAAATTTTAGATTAGGGAATTCTTCCTGTATTAAATCCATCATTTGTTTTACGCCCAACATTTCACCTGTATCTGTCATTCCAATTTTGCCCATATACCAATCTGGATCAATATTAAAATTTCTCCATTGGATCATATTTAAATCGGTATCGGAAATGAGTTTTCTCAATGCTTCATATTCAGCTTCACTGTCGGTAATGCCAGGGAAAACAAAATAATTGATGCTGGTCCATCCGCCGTATGAACGCATTACTTTTAAGCTTTCAATGATATCTTCAAATGCATAATTATTTGGTCGGTAATAGGCTTCATAAATATGTTTCTGGGCAGAGTTGGTGCTCACTCTCATGCTATTCAATCCAGCTTTACAAAGTGCATCAACCGCTGCTGGTTTTGACCCATTGGTATTGATATTGATACTACCTCTGCTGGTATGCTTCCTGATTTCGATAATTGATTCTTTAATGGTTTCCCACATTAACAAGGGTTCGCCTTCACAGCCTTGTCCAAAACTAATGATGGGGAATGGAGCATTGATTAAATGAGGAACTGTAAATTCCACAATTTCCTCTGCCATTGGCTTGAATGTAAGCCTGTCTTGGGTGCTAACGATGGTTTCTTCTTCGGGTTGAAATGAAATACATCCGATGCAATTGGCATTGCAAGCTGGTGATGTTGGAACAGGGCATTCCCATCTTCCCAATGAAAAATTTCTTGCTGCAGGGCAATGATAAGTCATGCAGCAATTTTCCATCAAATGTTTAACCAATCTATTCTCCGGGTATGCTTGTAATAAATGTGAAGTGCCTTCTTTTACTTTTGTGTCATCAAATCCTGCCGCTTCTTGGCGTATATCTTTTTCAATTCTAACAGCTGGTACGTAGTTTTTTTCGTTCATCCAACCAACGGCAGTATAACAAAACAATGGAAGCGTTGGGGCATCAGGCATTGTTTCGTAAGCTGCAATAAATAAACCTGTATAAGCAGGAGGAATGAATGCAGCAACTGCCCAACCTTTTTCACAAAGCCTCATTTCGCCGGTTTCAACATCAATACCTATTCCTCTTCTTCCAGGCAATTCATAGAGATTTCCTCCTTGCGGTAATTCTATCCATTGATCAGATTCAACAGGAAATGCATCCCATCCAGCACGTCCTACTGCATAAAGGGTTTCATCTTCATAAATATTCCCCTCGCCATCGGAGTACAATAAAAATGGTTTAACTAACATAAGCTGTTTTTTCTATAAGTGCTTTTGCAAATGCATTGAATTCTTCCTCTGTCGTTTTGGTTGTTTCCGACTCTAATTCTTTTTGGATGAGTTTGTCGGATTTAAAATCTAAGGTTAATAGGCCATCTTTTAAGACTACATTATTTAATGCCGCCCACTCGTATCTTTTTTTTGGGAAACTGTTAAAAACAATTTCATTTTCATCAAAGGCAATTTCTTCAGGAAACTTTACTTGCTTTTCAAGCATTGCAGCTAATAAATAGATTAATGCAATCCATAAGCCATCTTCCATACTATACCATCCCATTGCACCCAGTAATAATCCAAACCTATAAAAAGGGTGAGTCCCTTTTTTCTTTTGCCAAATACAAAATCCTAACCATCCTAAGATTAATACAGCAAAAGCCAATGGACTGATCCATCTGTATGTGCCATCATACACATCACCTATAAAAGCATTTCCAATAAATGCAATTATTGCAATGAGTAACATAATCTGGCTAATACTATCTACTGTTGAATAGTTTCGCTTTTTTAAAACGATGATATAGTCGTAAGTTTTCATTATACCATTAAGTTACAAAGTCTCCATAAAATTCTAGCACCTACATTGCTGTCCCAATCTGTTTCACCTACTCCAATTTCTACTAAATCAAAGCCAATTAATTCTCTGCCACTCTCTTTAATTTTCTTTAATAAGTAAATGACTTCTTCACTTTCAAATCCACCAGGTACGGGTGTACCTGTATTGGGGCAGAGTTTTCTATCTAATCCGTCTATATCAAAACTAATATATACTTTCTCAGGAAGGTGTTGTATTATTTCATCGGCAATATTCTTCCAAATTTGCCCTTCAAATAATCTTTCCTTTATATTCTTATCAAAATAAGTGATTACCCTAAAATTACTATTGCAGATATATTCCCACTCTTGCTCGCAGTAATCTCTCACGCCAACTTGAACCAATTTAACGAGTTCGGGAATTTCATTTAAAGCATTATACATGATGGAAGCATGCGAATAAGTGAAATCTTCATATTTTATTCTTAAGTCGCAATGTGCATCAATTTGTAAGACCCCAAAACTTCCATGCTTTTCTGCTAGCGCTTTCATTAAGCCTAATGGGGTGCTATGATCGCCCCCTAATAGTCCAACAATTTTTTGTTTGTCTAGTATTGCTTTGCTTTGTTCATATACCCAATTATTTAAATAATTACTCCCTTCATTAATTTCTTTTACACTCTTACACATGAATTTGTTCTTCAACAATTCAGCTCCTTGAGAAATATAGTCAATGTAGAGTTCAGCTTCTTTTCTTAAGTAATCACTTTTGAGCAACAATTTTTTATCAATCTCTTTCATGAAAAAACCTTGCTTCCACCCAGCATCACCATCCATGTCCATCAAGTCTACTTGCATGCTGCTTTTAAAAACATGCTCAGCAGCCCTGGCCGTTCCCGCTCCATAACTAACCGTAACTTCCCAAGGAACTGGGAGTATGATTACTTTTGATTCCTCTTCTGTAAATGGAAGTCCAAAAATATTGTTGTTGGGATTGGCAACCGCGTTGGGATTAAAGCCTGTTAAATCGATCATGATATGCAGTATTGAAAACGGGGTGCAAGTTAGTTCCTTAATTGATATTACTACACTATTTTATGGCTTATCTGGGTTCATAATACCTGTTAAATGAATCAAATAATGACTTGAAGGGTAAAAAAGGTAGGAAATACAGTAAATAAACCGGAATTGCCGATAAATTTAATCCATAATTAAGCCAATTAGCAGCGGCAAAAAGAATAACCAGCCACTTATTTCTTTGAATGGATTTGAAAGCGAATGAAGGCTTCAGGCAGAAAGGAATCAAAATTGCCCACCAAATAAAGTTATAAAACGCATTATTCGCCAATTCAAAGTAGCTAAAATTAAACGTCAACATTAATCCAGCGGTTACAATGCTCCATGCTCTTGTGGGTATAAAAAAACCAACTAAAACGGCTGTTGAAGCAATGATGCTTATGGCAGGTCTAAACCAATTATTCATGTACCAACTTGATGGTTGTAGCGGCAATTGATAGGGCAATTGGTGTAATCCCATTTGAATAACCATAGTGATAAATAGCATACCAAATACTATTCGAGCTATAAATAACCTGAAGTCTTCATCAAGTGGGGTGTTTTTATCAAAATTGGTTGACATGTAGGCTATTTGTGGAAAGATGAAAATTTTAACAAGCTTCAATAAACAACAAATCTATTTACCTATTGTTTTTAAATTACCTTTGCACAACAAAATTAGCCATGAAAACTACTCATATTATCATTCTTGTTTTAATTGCCGCTGCTATTGCAGTATTGGTGCAATACAGTGGAGACTTAACTACTTATGAAACCATTGCTTCTGCAAAAGAAAAAGAGGGAAAATTTGTGAACTTAATAGCAAAGTTAGACACTACGCAGGCTATTGAATATGATGCAGTAAAAAATCCGAATTATTTGAGTTTTACAGCCATTGATACTTTAGGCAATTCAATAAAAGTGGTTTACCACGACACTAAACCAACAGATATGGAAAAAAGTGAGCGAATTGTATTAAAAGGGAAAGTGCAAAATAATCAATTTGAATGCGAACATATTTTACTCAAATGCCCTTCAAAATACAAGGATGATCCAAACGCAATGAAGAAGCAATTGCAAACATCTAATTAACTGTTTATACTTAAGAACTGATTCATGAATTATATTGGTGAACATTTACTGCCCGGTCAAATAGGTCATTTTTTTGCCATTCTAAGTTTAGTTGCCTCATTATTGGCAACTTTTGCTTTTTTTAAGTCGGCAAGTGCTTCATTAAATGAGAATAAGCGGCCATGGCTTTTATTGGCTAGATGGGCTTTTTTGGTTGAAACCATCAGTATCATTGTACTATTTGGCTGTTTGTACTATATCATTTCTAATCATCTGTTTGAATATAAGTACGCTTATACCCATAGTGATTTGAGTTTACAGTTCGAATACCTGTTGAGTTGTTTTTGGGAAGGCCAAGAAGGAAGTTTTATGTTGTGGAGTTTCTGGCATTGTGTGTTAGGTTGGGTACTGATTTGGAAAGCAGGTAAGTGGGAAGCTTCAGTCATGACAGTGATCAGCTTTGCTCAATTCTTTATGGCCACCATGTTATTGGGAATGTATTTCTTTGGCTCAAGGGTTGGAATTAGTCCATTTGCTTTGTTGCGCAATGAAATGGATGCCCCCATATTTAGTCAACCCAATTATTTAGAGTTCATCAAAGACGGTACTGGGTTAAATACATTATTACAGAATTACTGGATGGTCATTCATCCACCGATTCTTTTTCTAGGATTTGCTTCAACAATAGTTCCTTTTGCCTACGCCATTGCTGGGTTAGCAACCAAAGACCATGATTGGATAAAGCCAGCTTTACCTTGGGGTTCTTTTTCTGCTGCAATTCTAGGCACTGGTATTATGATGGGAGGGGCTTGGGCTTATGAAAGTCTTTCATTTGGTGGATATTGGGCATGGGATCCAGTAGAAAATGCTTCTTTGGTTCCTTGGCTAACATTAATTGCCGGTTTACATACCAACTTGATTTACAAAAACAGTGGCTATTCTTTACGTCCAACTTATTTCTTTTATATCATCAGTTTCGTTTTGATTTTATATTCTTCCTTCTTAACGAAGAGTGGAATATTAGGGGATACATCGGTACACTCATTCACCGATATGGGTTTAAATACACAGTTGTTATTGTTTGTATTGATCTTTTTTATACCAGCCATGGTATTGTATTTTGTTCGATTCAAATCTATTCCAACAATCCAAAAAGAGGAAAGTACCTATAGTAGAGAATTTTGGATGTTTATAGGATCATTGGTCTTTTTTCTTTCAGGAATGGTGATTATTGCAAAAACATCTACACCTGTTTGGAACAAAGTTTTTGGTACCAATATTGCACCGCCACAAGACCCAGAATTTGCACACAATCAAATTCAAATATTTGTTGCGATCATTTTAGGTATTCTTACTGCCACAACACAATACTTAAAGTATAAGGATACGCCTAAAGGAATGTTTTGGAAAAAAATTCTAATCCCTACCATCATTGCAGTTGTTATTTCTGCATCTATCAGTATTTGGGGAGATATTTCTTATACGAAGAAAGGGCCAGGATTTTTAGCTGCCATTCATTTAGGCATATTTGCTGCTGTATTTGCAGTGGTGGCCAACACTGCTTATTTATGGCTAGGTATAAAAGGAAAGATTAAAGCTGCAGGTCCATCAGTTGCGCATATTGGATTTGGTTTGGCATTGGTGGGCATATTGATATCATCAGGAAAGAAAACGGTGTTGAGTTGGAATACTACAGGTGTTACGCCTTTAAGTGTTGAAAGCAAAGATGAAAAAGGCAATCCAGCAGGTGATCCCGCAGAGAACCTTACATTGTTTAAAGCAGTTGCCACCGATATGGGAAAATACATGGTAACCTATACCATGGATACCACTAATCCTAGAGATCGCAAAAGGTATTTTGAAATTGATTTTAAAGCGAAAGATGGTTCAGAGCAATTTAAGTTGTATCCTGATGTCATTAAAAACAATAAAGGAATGGAAGGTTTTGCTGCTAATCCGGCTGCAAAACATTATTGGCATAAAGATATTTTTGTTTACATCACTTCATTCCAGGAGAATAGAGCAGCAGATACGGTTAGTTTTAAAAACAAAACGGTTAAAGTGAACGATACCTTGTTTTATGGTAACGGAATGATGATTTTAAATAAGGTAGCAGTTAACCCTAAAGAATTAAAAGCTAAATATGCTGATGATGAAACTGCTTTGTTCTTAGATATGACCATTATTTCAAAAGAGGGTAAACAATACAGAGCATATCCTGGTATTGCTTTGAAAGGACAAGACTTGCGTTCATTACCAGATAGTGTGATTTCACAAAGCTTG
>CALRUG020000061.1:0-17574 GCA_943371295.1 Synechococcus sp. UW140
GGGGGATTACTTTAATCCTTTTTCGCTAGAAACAGTAAGTTTCTTGCGGCCTTTCGCTCTGCGGCTTGCCAGTACTTTACGGCCATTAGCAGACTCCATACGTTTACGGAAACCGTGTACGGTTTTACGACGACGCTTGTGTGGTTGGAATGTACGTTTCATTGATGTCTTTTTTTACTAACCCTAAAATATGGTTTCATTTCATTGCTGCAGTCACCATACCGCCGCTTGTGAAAGGACGGCAAAATTAAGTAAAAAAGGTTAATGACCCAACAGAATATGCTCCGATTTCAGTGATTTCCCGAAGAAAATAGCGCCTTTTTCATCAAAATCGCTAGTTGAATCGGTTGTACAGAACCTGATATGCCCATTTTTAGAGCAAAGATCGGCCATAGCAGGGTGTCTTTCTAGGTAATTGGCCAAACTTTGAGCAACAATTTCGCCTTGTGCAACTACTTGGATATGTTTGGGTAAACTGGCTTCAATCTTAGGAATTAATAAAGGATAATGGGTGCATGCCAATAAAACCGTGTCAATGCCAGGTGACTGGTTTATTAATTGATCCAAACTGTCTTTCACAAAATAGTCTGCACCAGCCCCTTCATGCTCCCCATTTTCAATCAAAGGCACCCACATAGGACATGCTTGTTGAAATACGGTCATTTCTGGAAAGAAATGCGCAATCTCCAATACATAACTCTCGCTGTTTACTGTACCCTTGGTGGCTAAAACGCCTAACTGCCCCGATTCAGAAAAACGACCAATCACTTCAGCGGTGGGTCTGATCACCCCTAATACTCTTTTACTGGGACCATATTGGGCTAAATCTTTTTGCTGTATGGTACGCAAGGCTTTTGCGGAAGCTGTGTTACATGCTAATACTACCAACTCACAACCCTGATTAAAAAACCATTGCACTGCTTCTAAAGTGTATTGGTAAACCGTATCAAATGAGCGGGTTCCATATGGTGCGCGGGCATTATCCCCCAAATACAAATAATCGTATTCAGGCAACTGATGAACCAATTCTTTTAAAATGGTTAGTCCTCCATATCCACTATCAAAAACGCCAATTGGTGATGGTTGATGCATACACTAAAGATAAAAACAAAAGCCTCTCTGAAACAAATCAGAGAGGCTGTATAATAGTTTTAAAGAAAATTATCCTTTTCCTGCAGGCTTAGCGGCTGGCTTAGCTGGAGCAGAACTGCTTCCAGATGCAGCTTTCCAAGCATCTTCAATTTCTTTAGGCAATGCTAACTTTAATTTTTGAGCAGCACGGATAGTAATATTATCCAACAAATTAGGCGTACCATAAGGAGAAATAACTTCTGATTTTAATACAATAGTATATTTCTGCTCTGCAATAACTTCTTGTACAGCTGTATATAATTTTTGTCTGTATGGCCCAACAAGCTCTTCATATTTAGCTTGCTCCATTTGCTGAGAATACTCTTGCCAGTTTACCAATTTGTAACGCAATTGCAATAATTCTCTTGTTGCCAATTCTCTTGCTTTAGCAGGCATAGTAGCAGAATCTTTCTTGAAGATGCTGTCTCTACGCTGAAAATCCGCCACATTGTATTTGTATTCTTCTTGTAAAGAATCGATTCTGTAGCTATTCAATAAGGTATCAATTTTTGCAATACCAGGAAATAATGAAAGAGCTGCTTGCTCATCAAAGTATCCTATTTTAACCTGTGCACTTGCGCTGTTAGAAAAAAGTGTAACCGCTGCAAAAGCCACACACACTAAGAGAAATTTTTTCATTGTAATGAAATTTATTGTTTGTTTTTGATTGACTAATTTTTAATTCCCAATTCTCTCAAAACCTCATCGGACTTATCCAGTTTTGGGTCGGCAAATATAACGGTAATTCCTTCACTTTTATCTAAGATAAAATCATAAACCCTTGCTACCGCTATTTTTTGAATAGCATTATACACTTTATCTTGAATAGGTTTAACCAATTTTTGGCGCTCTTTAAACAAATCTCCTTCATAACCAAAGCGCTTTTTTTGCAAATCACGAATCTCTTTTTCTTTTACAAAAAGTTCATCTTCCCGTTTTTTCTTCAAGTCGTCTGTAAGCATGATTTGTTCTGCCTCATAATTCTTGTACATTTTATCTAAAACGGCCTGCTTATCATCAATCTCTTTTTGCCACTGCTCTCCTACCAATTGAAGCTTTTTATCCGCATCTCTGTATTCCGGAATTTTGCTCAGGATATACTTGGTATCAATAATGGCATAACGCTGTTGTGCTTCAACAGCAGAAGTAAGCAATAATAATGTGGTGAACGCTACTAGAATTTTTTTCATACCTAATTTTTTATGGTTATTCAGGTTCAAATCCAAGCATAAAGGTGAAGCGTGCCGCATCCCTCAACTGATTGGTTCCATTAAACCTATCCAATCCTATGCCATAATCGAATCCAAGCAAACCAAACATAGGTAAGAAGAAGCGCATACCCACACCCACAGAGCGTCTTAGCTGAAATGGATTATAGTCTTTAAATGAATACCAACCATTGGCCGCTTCAAAAAAGGCCAATCCAAAAATGGTACTGCTGGGGTTTAAGCTCAGCGGATACCTCATTTCCATGGTATATTTATTAAAGATAGTAAAGTACTGACTAGCTCTTTGCTGATCTGGGTTTACACGGGGATTAGAGTTGTCGTAAACGGGGTAACCTCTATGGGCCACAATATCAAACCCTAATAAAGCAAACTGATTGGTTAAACCCGCATCACCCACTTGAAAGCGCTCGAAAGGAGATACCTGTAAATTCTCATTGAACTTACCAACAAAGCCAAACTTAGCAGCGAAGCGCATTACAAACTGCTTGTTGCGGTCTTCGCCATGCGGCTTACCCAATGGCACAAACCACTCACCATTAAAACGCCACTTATGGTATTCAATCCATTTATATGGATTGCCCGCAGGATTAATGCTGCTATTAATTAATGAGTATGGAGGAGTAATTTGTAAGCTTGCCATGAAATTGGAACCCGTTTTCGGGAACATCGGTTGGTCTATAGAAGAACGCTGTAAGGAAATTCTAAAGTTCAGGTTGTTTACAATACCATTTTCAAACCCAGGTAAGTTGGTAGGGTCAATGGCATAATTGCTCAACTTATAACGAGTATAGTTTAATCCCATCGACAAGGAGAAATAGTCATCGGGCCATTTTAATTGTTTAGCGATACTTGCTGTTGCACCGGTTGTTGAGATATAACGGTCATTGGCAATATTGGGATCGTAACGACCAGTAACAGGATCAAAAGTTTGACCAAATTTGGTATTGAAAATACTTACTGTTAATGCGTTTCTTTTCTTACCACCTAACCAAGGTTCAGTGAAAGAGAAGTTATAAGAACGGAATGCTCTACCATTACTTTGCACACGCAAACTTAACTTTTGACCATCACCCATTGGCAATGGATCCCAGGCCGTTTTCTTGAATAAGTTCTTTGCAGAAAAGTTATTGAAAGAAACTCCAAGCGTTCCTGTCAATCCAATTAAACCACCCCAACCCGCACTCAATTCTAACTGATCACTTGATTTTTCTTCTACACTGTAGTTGATATCCACCGTTCCATCTTCTTGGTTAGGAACCGGATTCGGTGTAATTTTTTCTTGGTTAAAATAATTCAACTGAGCCAATTCACGTACAGAACGAATTAACAATTGACGGCTGAATTTTTCACCAGGTATAGTCCTAATCTCTCTTCTAATTACATATTCCTTGGTACGATCGTTTCCTGCAATACGAACATTCTTGATGGTTGCTTGCGGACCTTCAATAATTCTGATTTCAAAATCGATGGTATCATTATACACAGCAGTTTCAATAGGCTCTGTTCTAAAGAACAAATAACCATCATCTTGGTACAAACCACTGATATCCGCACCATCAGGTGAAGAAGATTTACCTAGTTTTTTATTCAACACATCTAGGTTGTAAATATCTCCTTTTCGGATTCCTAAAATGGTCGTTAAAATGGAGTCTGAATATTTGGTATTTCCTCTCCATGAAATATTTCCAAAATAGTATTTACGACCCTCGTTCATTTTGAGGTCAATATTTAAGTTGCCATTTCCTACACCATACACGGTGTCTTTATCTATGATGGCATCTCTATATCCTAATGTATTGTAATATTCAAGAATTGATTCCTTGTCTTCGGTATATTTTTTCTCATCAAACTTTGCCGAACTGAATTTAATCCGCACATAAGGATCCATCACTCTTTTGGTTTTACTAAAAGTGAGGTAGCCTCTTTCTTTCATGTACTCTTCAAAAGTATAATGCTTAGGGATGACAATTCTACCACTATCCATCACCGGGTACAAAGTAAATCTTGATCTTTCTTTAGAGCCTTTGAATTGCTTCTTCAACTTAGCTTCATCAATAGTAATATTACCTAAGTTGATATTGTTGATTTTAACTTTAGGTCCTTTATCAATGAAGAAGTCTAAGGCCAATGTATTTTCAAAAGTGGTATCTTTTCTTTCTGCAATTTTTACTTTGGTATCTCTGTATCCTTTTTCTGCAAAGAATTTTTTAATTACTTCTGTTGCAGTGATCTTCATGTTTTCGGTAACTACACGGTTGGGAACCAAACCGGTCTTTCCCCTGATTTCATCTGCCTGTCCTTTGGGAATTCCTTTAAAGAAAAAATTGGATAAACGAGGACGTTCGGTAACCGATATTTCAATATCAATATCCTTTCCTTCTACTCTGGTAATATAAATTTCTACATCACTAAAATAATTTTGACTCCATAATTTAGTGATGGCTTTAGAAAAGTTATCTCCGCCTGGTATGGTGACTTCGTCACCGATATTCAAATTAGCTATTGAGATCAATAAGTTCTCATCAAAAAAACGATTGCCAGTTACTTTTACCAACGCAATCTTATATTTTTTTGGCGTCTTTTGATTAAAAAGATTAATCAAATCTGCGTCAATAGAGCGGATGGTTGTATCGGAGGTTACTTGTGCAAAAGCAGGTTTAGTAAATAGTAAAACAACTAAAGCGAACAATGATAATTTAAACACTTTCTGCATCCCGTTTCTGTTTGTTCTGATGGCGGTTGGCTAAAACTCGCACACGCAGCAATTAATTTGGTTCTTTAAGCTGGGCAAATTACCCCGAATAATGAAAACTGTTTGTTAAATAAACTAAGCTATTTGAGTCTCTGACTGAATCTGGTGACCGGTTTTGCCAAAACGCCGTTCCCTAGATTGAAAGTCGATGATTGCCTCATATAGATTCTCTTTTCTAAAATCTGGCCAACGGGTATTGGTAAAATACAATTCCGCATAAGCCAATTGATACAAAAGAAAATTACTAATTCTATACTCCCCACTTGTTCTGATCATTAATTCTGGATCAGGAAAATTACTGGTTGCCAAATAATGTTGAAGCGTATCCGCATTAATGTCTTCTGCGCGAATAACCCCTTTTTCTACATCTAAACCAATATTTTTAACAGCATTTACCAACTCCCATCTACTGCTATAACTCAATGCCATCACTAAATTGAGCCCTGTATTCTGCTCGGTCATTTGCAATGCTTCTTGCAATTCATTCCTTGCAAAATCTGGCAATAATTCAGTATTTCCTATAACGTGTAAGCGTATATTATTCTTGTTTAGGATAGGCACTTCCTTACGAATCGTGTCTACTAATAAAGCCATTAAGCCATCCACTTCTGGCTGAGGCCTATCCCAATTTTCTGTACTAAAAGCATATAGGGTAAGATAGCCGATACCCAACTCTGCAGCGCCTTCTACAATATCTCTAACGCTCTCTACCCCATGAAAATGACCATACAGTCTATCCTGTCCCTTTTCTTCTGCCCAACGACCATTCCCATCCATAATTATGGCGATATGCTTGGGCAAACGATCCTTGATAATTAGTGGCAAAAGGTCTTCCTTTTTAACCATGGGTTTAATTTAGTGTGCAAAATTAACAAAATCAATGGTTTTTAAGGATTTAAATACGGTAAAACTAGCTTAATCATTAATAAGTAGGGCAGCGGTAGCTCTGTAAATTGAAAGAAATGCCCACTTTGATGGTTGCAAAAGCATCCGCTTTAAGGCTATTTCCCCTTTGACGACCCTTTACACCAATGGAAGCCCCTGTTTCATAACTTCTATCCTGCAATAAAAAAGCGGGACTGGGTGAGCCATCGGGTAATGGAGCAAATGCGTCAGGAGCATAGGTTTGGCCACTTACATCGTCTAAGAAATCGGTATTGGTAAACCGATAAATCAGCTCAGCAAAAACATTGGTTCTTGCATTTAAGGCATATTTAGCGCCAAAAGTGAAAGGAATGCTGATGGCAATAGGATTATATACTGGACGGTCTAAATAAAGGGCAGATCCTTGCCCTTCTGTTCCTAATAATCGTAAAAAATATTTTTGACCTCCCAAATAAGCATAGGGATCATAGGAAAATGCCCCTATTCCAAGACCGATATAGGGAGTAAAGCTAAAAGCTTCAAAACCTGGCTGGAACCGGAAAAAGTTGAAATCCCCAGAAATACCTGCTTCCCAAACATTGGTATTGAAACTCAAATTTCTAGCCCTTTGAATATCATTGTTGCTGTATCTGTCCGAATATCCCAAAAGGGCGTATTCTCCTGATAAACGAATACTGATATAATTATTGATTTGCTTTCTATAAAAAACGCCAAAAGCGGTTTTAGGCCTATTGAACCTTATTTCAGGATTTAGATCCCCAAAATAATGTCCCATCCCTACCCCAATTCCAATTTCACCTGAATGCTGAAAGCTTTCCATTAATTGGGCGCTAGCCGATAAATTGGCTACAAATAAGGCTATTGCAACTAAAAGCTTTTTCAACATAAATATTGGGTTCAATGGATGCTATTGTAAAATAGCAACAAAAATCATTATCTAAATTGTTAATTTCTTTTATCAAGACCCCAAGTAAGCTTGGTTCGCAGCGTAGAGAGAAAAGTATTTTCGTTTAATCTTATTAAACTAATGTTAAATGCCTCTTTTCTAACAGCCAACTGTATGGTCTTTGGCACCAATTCTCTTCTTGCATCCATGGCAACTATGAATTCTTCAGCCCTTCCCTCTACTTCAAAAGAAATAATATTATTATCAGGAATTACAATAGAACGAACATTCAAATTATGCGGACAAATAGGCGTAATCACCAAGCTAGATGAATCTGGAAATAAAATGGGACCATTACAACTCAAGTTGTATCCGGTAGAACCTGTAGGTGTTGAAACGATCAATCCATCTGCCCAATAAGTATTTAAAAACTCCCCATTCATATAGGTATGAATCTTAATCATGGGAGAAGTGTCTTTCTTATGAATAGTAAATTCATTCAATGCAAAAGGAGCGTCTTCAAATAAAGGGGTATTAGAATCTAGGTGGATCAAGGTTCGCTTGTCTATAATAAACGTATGATTCACCAAAGCATCTACAGCAGTAGCGAGTTCTTCTCTACTGATACTTGCTAAGAATCCCAATCTTCCAAAGTTGATTCCTAATACAGGAATATTTTTTTCTCTAATTAGCGTGATGGTGTCTAGCATGGTTCCATCTCCACCCAAACTGATTACACAATCTACCGATTCACCCAGGTCTTCATAACCAGAAAACTGCTGGATTTTATTACATAATTGTTGTGGAATATTGAATTGCTCAAACAATGTGTTGAATAGTAATATTTCGGTGTCGTGCCTATTTAATTCTTCTAATAGTATCAATAAAGGATTCTCTTGCTCTATATCTAAACCACGACTATAAATGGCAACTTTCATGGGGGAATATTTAATTGACTACATATTGAGATAAGAAAGCAAGTGCTGATAATTTTCTTTCAGCTCATTGGCATATTCTTCTTCTCCATAAAAATGTCTTACGGCGTAATCGTACCGTTGAAATGTAGCAACAATATCAGACACTTCTATTCTATTAATCTTAATCGTTATTACAACCAAACCAGTGCTGGCTTCGGTATACGTATTCAACTGAGTAATGTATGCATCATTGGTTTCAACCAATCTGCTTAATTCACCAAATGAAAAATTACGCTTGTCGGTTTCTAAAACAATGATGGCGCCTTTATCTTCATTTCCTAAAAATGTAGACATCCCTTTTAAGAATTCTTTGGTAAGAATTACTCCCAACAATTCCATTTGTGCACTTACTATGGGCAATAAAGAAAGCTCATAAGATGCAATGAGTTTTAAAGCCCCTAAAAAATGTTCTTCTTGATGAATAGAATATCGCTTTAATATTTCAGGGTCCGATAAATGCATATCAGCATCTATTGCGTCTAACAAATCTTCTTTAGACACTAACCCCACATATTTTTCTTCGCTTAATACAGGCAAATGCAATACATCATAATCATCCATTAACTGTAATGCAAATGAAGGCTTATCCGAAATATTCAGTGATGGGAAACTGGTGTTTAATAATTGAGATACGATCATTCAATTACAAATGTACAAAATGAATTACGCAACAGCGTTAGTTTAGCCCTTGTGTTTATCTAAAAATGCACTTAATATAGTGTTAAACTCAGCAGGAACTTCCATCATTGGGGCGTGACCGCACTTATCTACAAAATGCAATTCGCTATTGGGAATCAATTTATTGAACTCTTTTCCAACAAAAGGAGGGGTAATGGTATCGTTATTTCCCCAAATTAAACAGGTAGGCTGCTTAATTTGATTCAATTCTTCGCCTAGGTTATTGCGAATGGCACTTTTTGCTAAAGCAATGATTTTTATTACTTTAACTCGGCTATTGGTGATTTCAAACACTTCGTCTACCAATTCTTTAGTGGCCATTGCTGGATCATAAAAAGTAAGCTGTGTTTTCTTTTTAATGTATTCGTAGTCACCTCTTTTAGGATAACTGTCTCCCATTCCATTCTCAAATAATCCACTGCTACCGGTTAAAGTAAGGGTCTTGATTTGTTCTGGGTGCTTTAAAACATGCACCAAAGCCACATGACCTCCTAATGAATTGCCTAATAAATGAATATTGTTATACCCCCTTGTTTCAATGAATTTGTTTACAAATTTTTGTAAACCACCAACACTTGTATGGAATATATCTAAATCAAATAGTGGCAATATGGGTACCACCACTTTGTAGCTTTTTCTAAAATGTTCAATTAGGTCTGCAAAATTGCTCATGGCACCAAATAAACCGTGCAAAAGCAACAATGTTTCTCCCTCCCCTTCTTCAATAAATTTAAACTTGTCAACTTCTTTTAACTCGTAGTTCATTGGGTTCTTTTTCTTTAAGCTAGCAATTCTTGCTAAAGTAGTTAAAATACTAGAGATTTTCAGCTGATATTTTTATTAATTCCTCCGAAGAAATTGGATAAATCGGTGAACATATCTTTAAAAAATGGAACCACTTTACCTACTGCATCAACAGAATATGGTCCCCAAAAATGAATGTAGGGATAAGTATTAGAAGCAGCAGCAGCTTCAGGTTTAAGAAAATGCATTTTTTCTGCATAAAATATAATGACACTAAAAACAGTGATGTATAAAAGCGCATATAAAATAAACCCTCCCAATTTATTTGCCCAACCCAACATAGATAACTCTAAAGCTTGTTCTAGAACTGCACCTAAAATTCTTACTGCTATAAAAACAGCCATCATAATAACGATAAAAGCCAAGAAAGGCAACCAAGTAGCAGCAATATTAACGGTATTACCCAGCCATCCTGCTACCCAAGTACTTAATTTTAAAGCGGCGGCCAATCCAATAAAAACAGCTGCAAATGAAAGTGCCGCCACAACCAATCCTTGTTTTAATCCTTTAATTAAAGCAAGAACCAGCAATGCCAGCACCATAATATCTAAAAACATAATCGTTATTTGCTTAATAACGCTTTAACAGCAGCTGCAATTGCCTTACCATCTGCTTTCCCTGCTAATTGTTTGGATGCAACACCCATCACTTTTCCCATATCTGCAGCAGAAGATGCACCAGTTTCAGCAACAATAGACGCTACCGCAGCATCCAATTCTTCCAGCGTTAATTGCTTTGGTAAAAATTGTTCAATTACTGCAATTTCTTCTGTTTCCTTTTGGGCTAAATCGGCCCTGTTTTGTTGTTGATAAATATCCAATGAATCTTTTCTTTGCTTCACTAGTTTTTGCAACAGCTTTTGCTCTTGCTCTTCTGTAATTTGACCATTGGCTCCAGGCTCTGTTTTGGCCTTAATAATTTCGGCCTTAATAGCTCTCAAACCCCTTAACAAGGCTTCATCTTTGGCTTTCATGGCATCTTTCATGCCACCCATTACCTTTTCTTCTAAGCTCATGGTATTTTATTTATTTTGATTTAATTGAGATTCACGAAACTTTTTATAAAACTCTTTTGCATGGTTTTTCATACCCTCTACCAAATCTTGCTGTTGGGTTGCTCTTAAATAAGTATCAGCCATACCCATCATAGTTTGGTAATAAAAATCGGCCATTTCATCTACCATCATATCTTTTGTCCAAAGATCAATTCGCATAGCAGATTTATCGGCACCATCCCAAAAGGCCAACATCATCGCTTTGGCATCTTGTTTTACATCGGCTGTGCTATCAGATGCAGACCAGTCAATATGTTGAGGCACTTTATTTTCATCTAAAGTAACATTTACGGTAATAGTAGATTGCTTCATATTCATCATTTAAAGTGGCGCAAAACTAAGACGAAACAGCTTTGGTAGCGAGTATTTCCTCCCAAAATAACTGAGCAGTTTTTTCCCAATTATAATGAGCAGCTCTTTCCAACCCCTTTTGAATCATATTTTCTCTCATTTTTTCATTCCGATATAAAGCCTGCATTTGGGAAGCAATATTTTCAGGATCGGTTGAATCGGCATACAAAACGGCATCTCCACCCACTTCTGGCATACTTGAATTGTTTCCCACAACAACAGGCACGCCCGATTGCATGGCTTCCACAATCGGCAGCCCAAATCCCTCAAAATCAGAAACATACAATGATGCATATGCAGCACCTGTAAGCTTTTGTAAAATTTTTTCTTCGACATATCCGGTTAATAACACGTCATTGCGGTATTTAAACGTTTTCAATTTTTCTACAAATTCTTGGTATTGCCAAGCCAGTCTACCGGCAAATACCAATTTCATATTGCTCTTATGCCATTTCTTAAATAATGAAAATGCTTTGAGTATATGCATCATATTCTTGCGAGGATTAATGCCTCCGACACACAAAAAATATTCGTATCCATCGGTATACGCTTCTTTAACCTGCTCTTTTTCATCCCAACTAAGTGGCACAAATCCACTTCTTGCAGCACCACTAATCACAGTTGGATTTAATTGCAAATTTGGATAAGACTGAATGATATCTTGTTTTGAAAATTCAGAAACAGTAACCACTCTTTTGGCTTTTTTAAGAAAGCGGGGAGTCATTGCTGCATAATGCCATCGCTGCATCCAACTAATATGTTGGGGAAAATGTTTGAAAGCCAAATCGTGTACCACCAATACTTGTGGAATGGTAGTACTAAGACTACAAAAGCCATAGGGCTGAACCCATACATCGGCTTTTAATTTTTTTACAGCCAATGCTGCACTGATATTATACCAATAAAAAAATGCTGGAATATGTCTTGCAGCTGGTGCAACTGTGATAGATTGTACATTGGCTCCTGAAACTAAATCAGCACCATGAGGTCTATCGTAAACAAATACAAATTGGTGTTGAGGATATTGCTTAACCAATAATTTAAAAATGGAAACGGTATAATGACCATACCCTTCTAAATTGGCTGAATTAAAAAAAATAGCATTTACTGCAATCGTCATAAAGCAAAATTAACTGCTAATAAAACTAATCATGTACATCTGTTACTCCACCGGAAACGGTAAATTTCATTGCATCCGCAGCACCAATATTGGGAAGTGGTTTTACTTTATGGCTAGGTACAAAATAAGTGATCCCTGAAATTGCATAAGAGTGCGGAACATAAACGGTTACATGCTCTGCTAAACCAAAGTCTGCACTAGATTGCTGAGTGATGAACCCTATTCGCCAAATATCTGCTCCATCTACATTAACCAAAACCGGTTGATTGAATTTCTTTTTGTTGCCTGCAAAAGCTTCTAGAAAATCTTTAACGGAAGAATAAATGAATTTAATGCCAGGCGTTTTCTCTAAAACCGTGTCGAGTAGGGCAACCAATCGATTAATGGCAAATAATGAAGACAACCATCCAACAATTAATACCAAGGCAATTACAACTAAAAAGCCAAGACCTGGCATTCTAATTATATTTCCATCCGCATCTCTTTTGACCAAATCAGGTGCAACATTTCTCAATATGCTGGGTAAAATATCGTCTACCACATTAAACAAACTGATTACTACCCAAATAGTTATACCAATTGGGGCCAAAACAATCAACCCCTGAAAGAAATATTGCAGTAAGCGTTTTAACAAAGACTTGAAGGTCATAATGCCTGCAAGATACAGCAAGTATTGCAGTTGAGCCGGTTTACCACTTATCCAAGAATTGAAGCGTTTAACAATAATTTAATGAAAAATAAACGTCGGAAACTTTGGTTACGAAAATAGTTTCCATAGTTTTGCCCTCCGAATTTAAAATTATGGAGCAAAGAATTGTAGAAAAAGCCCAAGAACTCTTTTTCCGATATGGATTAAAGAGTGTTACTATGGACGATATCGCATCCAACTTGGGCGCCAGCAAAAAGACCATTTACCAATATTTTAAAGACAAAGACCATTTAGTTGATGCGGTTGTTCAACGAGAAATTGAGCAAGATATGCATGAGTGTACTCAAATTGCCTGCAGCTGTAACAATGCCGTTCAAGAAGTTTTTAGAGGGTTTGATATGTTACAGGAAATGCTCACTACTATGAATCCTGCTATCATTTTTGAAATGCAGAAATACCATCCAGAAGCATATAAAAAAATGAATGCTCACAAGAATAAATTTTTTGTGAACATCATGAGAGAGAACCTCATAAAAGGAATTAAAGAAGGCTATTATAGGGAAGACATCAATGTAGAGGTATTAGCAAGGTATAGAGTGGAGAGCATTTTCCTCGGTTTTAACCCTGAGATCTTTATGCAAGGAAAGCTCAGCCTAGTTGAAGTGGAAATGGCACTAATGGAACATTTTCTGTATGGAATTTGCACACCGAAAGGACAAAAATTAATAACTAAGTATAAACAGCAAAGAGAAAAATAAACAATATGCACACCAAAATTAAATTAATCGCACTGCTTTGCATGATGACCATGATGCAAACCGCAATGGCACAAAAAGCCAATCGGTACGAATTCAGTATAGAGCAAGCAGTAGCATATGCAAAGAAAAACAATGTGCAAGTAAAAAATGCATTATTGGCCATTCAAGCACAAATGCAAACCAATAAAGAAATTACTGCATCTGCATTACCTACTATTTCAGGTAGCATTGGTACACAGCATTTACCCAATGTGGCGGTACAAACTTTACCCAACTTTATTTCCCCAGCTACTTACCAAGTGTTAATAGATCAGGGTGTTAAAGATGGCAATGGTAACCCGATTAAAATGCCAGGAGACTTTGGATTCATTGCAGCACAGTTTGGAACTAAATGGAATGCGAGTGCGGGTATATCATTACAGCAGTTATTATTTGATGGCCAGGTTTTTATTGGATTACAAGCAAGAAAAGCATCTATTGATTTTCAGGAAGCTGCTGCAAGGGTTACTGAAGAAAATATCAAAACCAATTTATACAAAGTCTATTATCAATTGGTGGTTAGTAAAACACAAATTGAATTATTAGATGCAAATATCAAAAGACTAGAAAAACTAGACTACGATGTAAAAGCATTGTATAAAAATGGATTTGCAGAAAGAATTGATATTGATAAGATAGCCGTTCAATTAAATAATCTAAGTACAGAAAAAATAAAAGCATTGAATAGCATCGCAATGGGATATATCGGACTAAAAACCTTAATGGGAATGCCTGTTGCAGACACATTGGTACTTACAGATACTTTAGACTATGCACAAATAAAAGAAGACATCACCAAAGGAGATTACAACTACGAAGACCGTCGTGATTTCCAGTACCTCAGTTCTGCTAAGCAGCTGAATGCATTTAATGTGAAGCGTTATGAATTAAGCAAATTACCTACTGTAGCATTAGGTGCCAATTATAGTAAGTTGGCACAAAGAAATCAATTCAACTTTTTTGGAAAAGGAGATTGGTTTACTTCATCTTCTATTGGTGTAAATATTGCAGTTCCAATTTTCAGTGGGTTTGCCAAAGATGCAAGAATCAAAAAAGCTAAAATTGAATTAGAGCAAACCAATAATCAATTGGAGAATTTAAAATTGAATATTGATCAATCGGTTGAGCAAGCCAAATTAAAGTACAAAACAGCCATCGCTACTTTGGATTTCCAAAAGAACAATATGGCATTAGCAGAAAAAGTTTACCAACAAACAAAGAAAAAATATGAAGCAGGTACAGGTTCAAATACCGAAATAAATGCTTCAGATGTAGACTTGAAAGCTGCACAAACCAACTATATCAGCGCATTATACGATGCTATTATAGCAAGAGTTGATTATTTAACTGCAATCGGAAAATTATAAAAATATTAAACCACAAACAATGAGAAAAGCAACCTATTTATTACATATTCTAACAGCCATGGCTTTATTGAGCAGCTGTGGCAGTGATAGCAAACAAGGCAACGACCTTTCTTCGAAGAAAGCTGCTTTAGAAAAATTAAAAACAGAGCAAAATGCATTAGCAGAAAAGATTTCAGCTTTACAAAATGAAATCAATGCTTTAGACACTGCAAACACAAGTGCGAATGCAAAATTGATTAATATCACTCCTGTTGCAAGGGAAAATTTTGTTCACTATATAGACTTGCAGGGTAATATTACTTCAGATAATATTTCTTATGTATCGCCAAGAATGGGTGGAGGACAAGTAAGAGCCATCTATGTAAAACGTGGTGATATCGTTTCGAAAGGCCAGCAATTGATTAAGCTTGACGACGCTGTAATAAGACAATCGGTTATAGCTGCGCAAAAATCAATTGAAACCGTAAAGAGCCAATTAAACTTTGCCAAAGACCTTTATAATAGACAGAACAATCTTTGGAAAGAGGGGATTGGAACAGAAGTACAATTGATTTCAGCTAAAAATAATGTTCAGTCTTTAGAGCGCCAATTAGCAGCAGCGGAAGAACAAATAAAAGTGACTGAAGAGCAATTACGCGCCACCAATATTTTAGCTGATGTAAGTGGTATTGTAGATGAGCTTAATGTTAGAGTGGGTGAAATATTTGTGGGACTTGCAGGAATCACTCCACAAATAAAAATCGTGAATACACAAAACATGAAAGTGGTAACGCGTGTTCCTGAAAATTACAGCAACAGAATTAAAGCAGGAGCAAATGCAATAATTAGCTTACCCGACTTAAATAAGGAGTTTAAAGCAACAGTGTCTACTGCTAGTAGATCCATTGATGCCAATACCAGAAGCTTCGATGTAGAAATAAAGATTCCATATGATGCCAATATAAGACCCAACCAATTGGCTCAAGTGAAGTTTCAAGACTATGAAGTGCCCAATGCTATTTCTATCAACGTAAATACCGTACAAACAGAAGAGAAAGGCAAATACGTGTATGTAGCAGTTCAGGAAGGCAAAAAATTAGTTGCTCGTAAGAAAATGATTACCGTAGGTGAACTATATGGAAAATTAATTGAAGTGAAGACTGGCCTAAACGAGAAAGACCTACTGATTACCGAAGGTTATCAGAATATATATGATGGACAAACTGTAAAGGTTTTAGCACAATAAAAATTATTAAGCATGAATTTCATTGAAGGCATAGCCAAAAAATTCAAAGAGTTTAAACCCACCAGTTGGGCTATTGACAATAGAACGGCAGTTTATGTAATAACGATTTTAATTTCATTGTATGGATTAAATAAGTTTACTAGCCTACCAAAAGAGCAATTTCCAGATATCGTAGTACCTACTATCTCTATTACTACCGTATACTTTGGTAATTCACCTAAAGACATTGAAAACTTAGTAACCAGGCCCATTGAAAAACAATTAAAGGGCATTAGTGGTGCAAAAGTGAACAAGATTCAGTCTACTTCACAACAAGATTATAGTTTGATTGTGGTTGAATTTGATACGGATATAAAACCGGAGATTGCAAAAATAAAAGTAAAGGATGCGGTTGATAAAGCACAAACTGATTTACCTACCGATTTAACTTCTTTACCAAACGTGCAGGAATTTTCGATTAGCGATCAACCCATCATGTTCGTCAATATTAGTGGCGATTTTGATGGCATCAAACTAAAACAATACGCAGATAAACTACAAGACAGATTTGAAGAATTAAAAGAAGTAAACCGTGCAGAAATTGTAGGAGCACCAGAGCGTGAAATTCAAATCAATATTGATCCTGCAAAATTGGCTGCAGCTAAACTTACGTTTAGAGATATTGAAAGTGCTGTCAATTTAGAGAATAAAGATATCAGTGGCGGATTGGTTGAAGTAGGAACCATGAAACGCAATATCAAAATTAAAGGGCAGTTCTCTAGTGCGTATGATATGCAGCATATTCAAATCAAGAACGTTAATGGAGCACCCATTTACTTACAAGATGTTGCACAAATTATAGATACGGTTAAAGAAACGGAGAGCTATGCTAGATTAGATGGTGCGAATGTAATTACCATCAATATCGTAAAAAGAGCTGGTGAAAACCTAATTAATACGGCAGATGGTATTAATAATATCGTTGCAGAAATGCAAAAAAGCGAAGAGCTTCCTAAAAATCTTAAAGTAGTCATCACTGGTGACCAAAGTAAAGGAACCAAAACCTCATTTAATGAATTGGTGAATACCATTATTATTGGATTCATCTTGGTTCTATTGATTTTGATGTTCTTTATGGGAGTAACCAATGCCTTTTTTGTGGCATTAAGTGTACCACTTTCTGTATTCGTTTCATTTATGTTTTTACCCTTGGGTGAAATGATAGCAGGTGGCGCAATCACCCTGAACTTTATTGTGCTTTTTGCATTACTATTTGGATTAGGAATTATCGTAGACGATGCCATTGTGGTTATTGAAAATACCCATAGGATATACAATAATGGTAAAGTAAAAATTATACGCTCTGCCAAAGAAGCGGCGGGGGAAGTATTCATTCCAGTATTAGCAGGAACAGCCACTACATTAGCTCCTTTCTTCCCACTATTATTATGGAAGGGGATTATTGGAAAGTTTATGATTTACTTACCCATCATGCTTATCTTAACGTTAGCAGCATCATTGGTGGTAGCATTTTTTATCAACCCCGTATTTGCGGTTAGCTTCATGAAGCCTGAAGGACGTGAGTATGAATCTCCTAAAAATGCCATTTTCAAAAAATGGTGGTTCTGGGGTTCAGTCATTCTTGGTGTTTTATTTAATGTAGCAGGATGGCATGGGTTTGGTAATTTCT
>CALRUG020000062.1:0-17451 GCA_943371295.1 Synechococcus sp. UW140
ATACGGCCGCACAGCTGCTAGGTTATATTGCAGAAGTAGATACCAGTTACCTAAGAAAAAATAAACACTTGGGATATGAAATGGGCGACTATGCTGGAATGAGTGGATTAGAAAAAACCTATGAATCTATATTGATGGGGCAACGTGGTATCAAGCGTTTCATCAGAGACAACAAAAGCCGTATTCAAGGGCCTTATGAGAATGGTATATTCGATACCATTCCTGTTGCAGGTAGAAATTTATTTACCAGTATTGATGTAGAAGTTCAACAATTGGCAGAACAATTATTGCAAAATAAAATTGGGAGTGCGGTGGCCATCAATCCTAGAACGGGTGGCATCATCACCATGGTATCTAGCCCTACTTATAACCCCAATGTATTAACCGGTAATGCCCGTAGAAAAAACTGGGGCAGAATGGTAATGGATACTGCCAAGCCAATGTATAATAGAGCCATCAAAGGGCAATACCCTCCAGGGTCTACATTCAAACCATTGGGCGCATTGGTTGCCTTAGATCAAGGTTTAATTAATGCTGATTATGGTATTGGTTGTGGAGGTGGATATGGAGCATGTGGTGGCGTTTATGTAAGATGTGAACACAGTAATGCAGGCCATGCTGCTAATTTAAGATTAGCATTAGCCAATTCTTGTAACTCTTATTTCTCCGACGTTTTTAGAAAAGCATTAGACAATAAAAAATGGGGCAATACCAATCAAGGTTATTTGAAATGGAAAGAATACATGAATGCTTTTGGCTTGGGCAGAAGATTAGAAGTAGACTTACCTAGCGAAGACAAAGCAAATATTCCAGATACCAGCGTGTACAATAAATTTTTTGGAGGCGCTAGAAGATGGAATAGTTGCAGTGTGCTTACATTAGGAATTGGTCAAGATAAAATGACAGCAACTCCATTACAAATGGCCAACTTAATGTGCATCATCGCTAATAGAGGTTATTATTTTCCACCACACTTTGTAGACAGCATTGAAAATGAACAAATAGAAGATACGGTGTTAATGAACAAGTATCGCAAGAAACATGTGGTGACCAATATTGCTGACAAAGATTATCAAGCAGTAAACGATGGTATGCATGATGTAACCGTATATGGAACAGCTTCTCATATTAAAATTCCTGGCGTTGAATATTGTGCTAAAACGGGAACTGCTCAAAACCCTCACGGGAAAAACCACTCTTTATTTGTTGCATTTGCACCTAAAGACAATCCAACAATTGCAGTTGCGGTTGTAGTTGAAAATGGTGGGTACGGATCTGTTGCAGCAGGTCCTATTGCTGGTTTAATAATGGAAAAATATTTAAATGACACACTTAGTGCCGCGGGAAAAGCTACTGCTGAAAGGGTAACCAATATGAATTTAATTCCTCAAGCTATTAAAAATTGGTATACCAGAAAAGATGAAGAGAGAGCTGCTAGATTAGCAAGATTAGCTTTAGAAGAAGCCGCAGAAAAAGAGGAAGCAGAAAGCATAAAAGAGAATAACAAAACCAATACAGAAGCAACACTGGAACAAGGAAGTAAACCAGTAGGAAATAAAAAAGACAGTACCGATAAATACAAAATCAAAGCAGCCTTATTACTCAGTGAAGACAAAAAGAAAAAAATGGGAGGGCGTGCACAATGATGAAAAATAAAAATATTTCACAAGGGGTAGATTATCCTATGATCTGGCTTTACTCCATCTTAGTTGGTATTGGCATCTTGTGTATTTTCATGGTAGAATATAGAGAGGGGGGTAATTGGTTTACTTCTTTCATTGGGGGAAAAACCAATTACAGCAAACAATTGTTCTTCGCAGGTTTTTGTACAATAGTGGCTACATTTATTATATTAACCGATAGCAAACTCTTTACTGCATTTGCCAATTTAATGTACGCTTTTGGGATACTGTTAATGGTTGCAACTTTTTTTATTGGTAAAAATATTAATGGATCAAAAAGCTGGATCCCAATGGGTGGTGGCTTTAATTTACAACCAGCCGAACTCTGTAAAATATTTACGGCATTGGCATTAGCTAAGTTTTTATCTAGGCAAGAAACAGATTTTAGCAAATTGAAATTTCAACTGATAGCTGGGGCCATTGCTATAGCTCCGGCTATACTATCTATTTTACAACACGAATTAGGATTAGCATTGGTGTACAGCTCTTTCTTAATTGCCATGTATAGAGAAGGCTTACCTGCACAAATTTTAATTTTTGGATCATCATTTGGCATATTGGTCATTGCCTCTTTAATTATTGAACCCAATACACTACTGATCATATTAAGTGTTATTGCAGTAGTGCTTATCTATTTTGCGCGTAGACAGGCAAGAAGAAATAAAGGTTTGGTAACCGCTATCATTGTTATTTGGATGATTAGTGCAGGAACTCAACGCTTTGTAATTCCTTATATTTTCAATAATGTTTTAGAGTGTTATCAAAGTACTCGAATTTATAGCATGGTTGGAAGAGACTATAACTGCTCGGAAAATGTAAAATCTTTAAAGAAACAACAAGCAGGAAATGAAAAAGCTCCAAGAAAGCCAGATGATTACAACGTTCGTCAAAGTAAAATTGCAATTGGCTCTGGCGGATTTGCGGGCAAAGGATTTTTAAAAGGAACACAAACAAGAGGAAAGTATGTTCCAGAACAACATACTGATTTCATTTTCACTTCTTTGGGTGAAGCATTTGGATTCCTTGGTTGTTTTGTATTCCTCAGTATTTATTTAGCACTCTTATATCGAATTGTTCGGATTGCGGAAAGACAAAGAAGTACATTCAGCAGAGTGTATGCATATAGCGTGGTAAGTATATTATTTTTTCATTTTGCAGTAAACGTAAGTATGACGATTGGATTGTTTCCAATTGTAGGTATTCCATTACCCTTGGTAAGTTATGGTGGCTCTTCATTACTGACTTTCACCATTTTGATTTTTATTTTGCTAAGACTAGATGCAGACCGTCAAATGGTTTTGCGTTAATTCATTATTATGACCATTATTCCATTATCTGAAGGAAGTTTTACCATTGATAAAACCAAAGTATTTGTTCCATTTAATACCGCAACGGAAGAATTAAATAGTAGACCAATTGGTAGCTTGCTGGTAGAAATTCAGCCCTTTCTTATTGTTACCCAAAAAGATATTATTTTAATTGATACCGGTTTAGGGTACAATATGTCGAATGGTGTACCGCAGATTTATTATAATCTAGAAAAAGCTGGCTATAATGCTTCTCAGGTTACTAAAGTGTTGATGAGTCATTTACATAAGGACCATGCGGGTGGAATTACAACTCGAAATTATACTACAGGTGAGCAATTTATTGCATTCCCTTATGCCACCTATTATGTGCAAAGAAGGGAATTTGAATACGCCATGGGTATTGGATCAGCTTCCTATGTTCAAGCTGATATTCAAATTTTAGAAGAGTTCAGTAAAGTGGTATGGCTAGAGGAAGACCATGGATTTATTGACAATTATATCGAATACCAATTAACGGGTGCCCATAGTAAGTTTCACCAAGTATTCTTTATTCATGAAGAAAATGAAATCATTTTTTTTGGCGGAGACGATGCTCCGCAATTGCAGCAAATGAAAAGTAGGTTCGTAGCTAAATACGATTTTGATGGCAAGAAGTGCATGGAATTAAGAAGAGCTTGGTGGGAAGCAGGACAAGAAAAAGGCTGGAAATACCTGTTTTACCATGATATCTCCAGCCCTGTATTTTATCATTCAAATCTAACTTAATCTTTCTTGATGGTAGAATCTGTTCGATTTCTTTGCATCATTCTTTTTCTTAGTTCGGGTCTATCTGGTTTTCCATCAGGACCTTTTGGCTTCATACCTCGCTTCATCATTTCTTGACGCATCATATCGTTGAAATTGCGGTCTAATTTGAAGACCGTATTCACACGTTCATCGCCATTTAAGATTTTCTTGAAATCATTGTTGTATTTTTTACGGATAGACAAAGCTTGTTCTTCAAAAGCCAATTCCGCCTCTCTATTTGCGTCTCTAGCTTTTCTTAGCTCAGACATATAAGCATTGTGCACTGGCCAAAACTTCTGTGCTTCTTCTGCACTAAGGTTTAATTGTTTGGTGATATAAGCCACTTTAATAGCTTCAATATTTGGCCTTTCCCCCGGAGGCGGTGGGGGCGGTGCGCCCTGCATTCTACCCATTCTAGGTGGTGGGGGTTCTTGTGCTTGTGCAATGGCTGCTACACCAATTAAAATGATGAATAGTAAACGTTTCATGTTCTTGTTTTTTTAAAATGTTAATTCAATTATTCAGTCAGATAAAGCTGCAGTTCTTCATCTGAAATCTCAGCCACAGTTGTTTCAGAAATTGCATCCACGGTATACTGATGCAAGCTATTTTCAGGCCCCGCTAAAGCGTTGGCTGTTTTTAAATATTCGTCAATGGCATCGTTAGACAATGCTTTTACAGATTGATCAATATCCATTTTGGCAATCTGCTCCATATTAATGACTAGTTCAGGATTAGAAGAGCCGCTTGGCTGATTAATCAGTTTAAATCCTCCAATAACTAATATTCCAACTACTACGGCTGCTGCTGCAAAAGAATACCATTTACGGTGCGTATTCATATTTACAACCCTTGCACCAGCGGATTGGTTCGTTGAATTGTCTGCGGCTATTTGAACCTGAAAATGATCAAAATAACCATCGGGTACTGTTTGAACCGGCTTTTTCCCGATTGAATTCAGCAAGGGAGCTACTTGTTCTAATTCTTGTATGATTTCCTTGTTTTCCATTTTCTTCCTTTTTAAGACTCCAATACAACCCTTGGGTTTAATGGGTTTTAATAAATTCTTCTACTTTTTTTGCCGCATGATGATAACTGGCTTTTAAAGCCCCTTCACTAGTATCTAAAATTTTACTAATTTGTTCATAAGTCATTTCATCAAAATATCGCAGGTTAAAAACAAGCTTCTGCTTTTCGGGTAGTTGTTGAATAGCCAATTGCAGTTTCCACTCTAACTGACTTGCATTAAAATTGCTGTCGGCTTTAACTGTATTTCCATAAACTTCTGCCACATCATCAAATGAACTGGTTTGCGTTGTTTTTCTTTTTTCTAGAAAACTCAAACTTTCATTGGTTGCAATTCTATACAACCAGGTATATAGTTGACTATCTTCTCTAAAATTATCCAGCGCATTCCAAACTTTAATAAAGCTGTTTTGCAATACATCATTGGCATCCTCGTGCTCAACAACCATCCTTCTAATATGCCAATATAATTTTTCTTGGTATTGCTTAACCAATTGAGTAAATGCGGCATTTTTCTGTGAAGGAATTTTAAACTGCTTCACCAATTGAGAATCTTGATTCAATATATTTCGATTGTCTTTTAAGTTAGATAAAATTGGAGATGAAAGGTTTAATCAGGCAAAAAAATTTGTATATTCATTGGTATCAGCTATGTATTTAAATAAACCCATACTCGCTTTTAGGCAAAATGTAACGGATAAATATACCATTTACAATAGCTTATTTGCTGCCCTACCTTTCTCGGGAATAGCCAATGTAGGTGCTTTACTACCCATATTATTGCAGTCATGTATTGATGGATACCAAACTGGGAAAACACCAAAGGAAATCATTGAAGATTTTTTTAACAGACAGGCGCAGGTAAGCAATGAAGCGGAACAAATAGACCGTTTATTCAAATTTGTTCAATATATAGAAAGGCAAGTAGTGCTATTTGATGCCATTGAAGATGCAGCTTTTGACTCCGTTCACCATTTAAATGGGACAGGAAGCTTAAAAGCATTGTATAACGAAGCTTATTTTAAAGGCAAAATTCCTTTACTCAGGGAAAAACTGCGTCATTTTAAAGTAAGAGTAGTGTTAACCGCCCATCCTACCCAATTTTATCCAGGAAGTGTATTGGGTATCATTCATGACTTAGGTGAAGCCATTGCAAAAAACGATTTTGAAACCATCAACCTTTATATTCAACAATTGGGTATCACCCCATTTTTTAATAAGAAGCAACCTACTCCACTAGATGAGGCTGTTAACTTAATGTGGTATCTAGAAAATATTTTGTATCAGTCTATTGGAAATATTTACAATTTTATCAGCAACGAAATATTAGAAGAAGAAAACCATAACCCATTCATTGAATTAGGATTTTGGCCAGGAGGTGATAGAGACGGGAACCCATTTGTTAAAGCAGCAACTACGCTCAAAATTGCGGAATCATTAAGAAGCGCCATCGTTGTATGTTACTATCGTGATATTAGAAAATTAAAGAGAAGGCTTACTTTTTCAGGAGTAGATGTTTTGGTTACAAAATTGGAAGCACAGCTATACGAAAATGTATTTAGACCAGAAGAAAGTAGAAGAATTCACCAAAAAGAACTTTTAGAAAAATTACAGGAAATAAAAGATTTGATGATCGCCAATCATCATTCATTATATATTAATCGAGTAAATAGCTTAATTAATAAGGTAAAAGTTTTCGGCACCTGGTTTGCTTCTATTGATATAAGACAAGACAGCCGTATACATACTGCTGTAATTAAAAATATAGACGATACTTTAAAACAAAATAATCAAACTGGTATTTTACCCACTGAATATGAAGCATTCAGCCAAGAAGAAAAAATAAATTGTTTGTTGAATATTGAACGTGTAATAGATATCAACGATGCTTCAACTGAAATAGCCAAAGACACGATAGAAAGTATTTTTGCCATCAATAGTATTCAACAAATTAATGGTGAGCAAGGTTGTCATCGTTATATTATAAGCAACTGTCAGTCTGCTTTGAATATGATGGAGGTATTTGCACTTTTTAAATTATGCGGTTGGAATAGTCAACAGCTTTCGGTAGACATCGTTCCGCTTTTTGAAACCATTGACGACTTAAAAGAAGCTGAACAAATTATGCAATGGCTCTACCAATTGCCCATTTATAAAAAACATTTACAAGCTCGTGGCCAATCACAAACAATTATGTTGGGCTTTAGTGATGGTACCAAAGACGGTGGCTATTTACAAGCCAATTGGAGTATTTACACAGCAAAAGAAAAATTAACTGCTATCTCTAGACAACATGGAATCAAAGTAAAATTTTTTGATGGACGAGGAGGTCCTCCTTCTAGAGGTGGTGGAAAAACCAATAAGTTTTATGCGTCGTTGGGTAATAATATTGAAAACGAAGAAATACAGTTGACCATTCAAGGACAAACCATTACTTCCAATTTTGGAACACTTAAATCTGCACAATACAATCTAGAACAATTATTAAGTGCGGGTATTAGCAACACCGTTTTTTCAGAAAATAGGATTGAGTTAAGTACAACACATAGAAACCTATTGGAAGAATTGGGAGGCATTAGCCACCAGGTTTATCAATCGTTTAAAAAGCATCCACAGTTTCTACCATACATGCAACAGTTTAGTCCATTGAACTATTACAATAAAAGTAATATTGGAAGCAGACCGGGTAAAAGAGGGAATTCAGACAAATTGGTTTTTGAAGATCTTAGGGCAATACCTTTTGTAGGGAGCTGGAGTCAACTAAAACAAAATGTTCCAGGTTATTTTGGGGTTGGCTCTGCATTACAACAATTAAAAAATGCTGGAAGATGGGAGGAAGTAAAATCATTGTTTACTGAAGTAGCTTTTTTTAGAACTTTGATAGATAATAGCATGATGAGTATGCTCAAATCTTTCTTCCCTTTAACCGCATATATTCAAGACGATCCGGTATTTGGACCTGTGTGGAATTTGATTAAGGCTGAATACGATTTAACCCATTCACTAGTACTTGAATTGTCGGGCAATAAAGTTTTAATGGAAGATGATCAACCAGGCAGGGCTTCTATTTTGATGAGAGATAAAATTGTCTTACCTCTTCTAACGATTCAGCAATATGCATTGCATCAATTAAAAAATGATCAAATTGCAGAAGATCTTAAGCTGAATTATGAGAAATTAATCACCCGTTCAATGTTCGGAATCATTAACGCAGCTCGAAATTCTGCTTAATCAACTGTCTTTCCAATTCCATAAATGCAAACAAGCATAAGTGCGATAAGGTGCCCATTTTTGGGCTCTTTTCAACATTGCTACCTGCATGGTCTTTTTATGTGATGCATCAATTTTATACAACCTACACATCGCTTGTTGAATACCTAAATCGTCTACTGCAAAAACATCTTCTCTACCTAAACTAAACATCAACAACATTTCAACTGTCCATTGTCCTACTCCTTTAATTTGAACCAATAATGCAATGATTGATTCATTACTCATAGTAGAAAGTTTTCGATCTGTAATTTGGTGCTCTATACAGAATTGAGCTACATTTTTTACATAACCCACTTTAGCATTGCTTAATCCAATTGATCTCAATACTTCGTCGGGGGTTTCCAGTACTGTTGATACTTTAGGTTCTTTTCCATTGTACAAATCAAGAAATCGTTTAAATATGACCGCTGCTACTTTGGTACTTAATTGTTGGCTCATAATGCTGGCCATCAAACGTATGGGTATATTCTTTCTCCGCTTTAATACAAATGGCTCTTGCGTTAAGATAGAAGCTAATTTTTTATCTTTCTGCAAATGACTCATATATTCCATTCAAGAAAGTTAACTAATTTTAATACATACCATTGGCCATAACTATGAAAAAGCAAATCCTTTTTATCGTTTTATTTATTTCAGTTGGAATAGGCACTAGCTTCGGACAAGCTGGTCCTGAAAAACAAATCAGGAAAATTTTACAAGAACAAACTGCAGCTTGGAACAGAGGAGATATTGATGCTTTTATGAAAGGCTATTGGAATAATGATAGCCTTCTTTTTGTGGGTAAGAACGGGCCTACTTATGGTTATTCCAATACACTCAATAACTACAAAAAGAACTATCCCAATAAAGATTATATGGGTCAGTTACAGTTTACTTTATTAGAAGTAAAGCCATTGTCTAAACAGTTATGGATGGTATTAGGCAAATGGGAATTGACTAGAAATGCAGGAAATATCAGTGGGCATTACACTTTGTTATTCAAAAAAATAAACGGTGCTTGGGTAATCATTGTAGATCATAGTAGTTAGGTTGGTATGGTTAAAAGAGCTTACCTTGTATTTATTATAAATTATCATATATGATTTTAATTATTCTTGGTATCATCCTAGTGGTTGCCGCCAGTTTCATGAATAAAGAAAGAGAAGAGTTTATTAAACTAGCAAAGGGAGTAAGAATCGCTGGTGTAGTTATTGCATTGGTTGGGGTATTTACGTCTTGCATTAAACAAATTGATGCTGGTCAAATTGGTGTTCAGAGTTTATTTGGAAAAATTTCCAACAATATTTTATACAGTGGCTTAAACATTGTAAATCCATTAGTAGAAGTAAGAGAAGTAGACATTAAAACACAGAATTATACGATGAGTGGTATAAATGATGAAGGAGAAAAATCAGGTGATGATGCTATTCGCGTTTTAACTGCAGATGGCTTGGAAGTAGTAATAGACTTAACCGTATTATATAGGGTTACATCTAGCGAAGCCCCTAGATTAATTAGAGAAACAGGGCTTGATTTTCGTGATAAAATTGTTCGTCCACTAACTAGAACCAAAATAAGGGACAACGCTGTATACTATACTGC
Organism: Synechococcus sp. UW140; assembly: GCA_943371295.1. Classification (GTDB taxonomy): domain Bacteria; phylum Bacteroidota; class Bacteroidia; order Chitinophagales; family Chitinophagaceae; genus Sediminibacterium. The sequence continues at coordinate 9,659 of CALRUG020000062.1, forward strand.
CATTGACTTATACTCGCTAAAAAGAGATTTATTTCAAAACAGAATTTACAAATCAATTGATGAAGACTTTAAAAAAAGAGGATTGATTTTAGAACAATTATTAGTACGGAATATCACTTTGCCGGCAAATGTAAAAACGTCTATTGAAGAAAAAATTAAAGCCGAACAAGACGCACAAAAAATGGAATTTGTTTTACAAAAAGAAAAGCAGGAAGCCGAAAGAAAAAGAGTGGAAGCAAGAGGTATTGCCGATTACCAACAAATTATTAGTGCAGGTTTAGGAGACAAACAATTACAATATGAACAAATACAAGTAATGAAGGCATTGGTTACTTCCCCCAATTCTAAAGTAATTGTTTTAGGAAAAGGCAATACACCTGTAATACTAGATACAAAGGAAAAATAAGCCTGAGGCGATCAAAATCTTATTGTTCAAAATCAATGGGTTTGCTCCAAAGCTTTATTTGCCAACGAAAAAACAAGATTGAACTGATGATAAACCAGCTATAAAAAAGGATATTGCCTAACGTAATTGATCCATGAAAAAAAGCATGGTCATACATAATTCCTGCTGTAGAATTAATAGCCAACCAAAATAGCCCAACAGAAAGGGTATTTACAATTCTTAAAAGGTATTCACGTACACCTGGTTCCACAGACAAATTTTTACTTATTACAAGTAATTGGCCTTTTTGTTGTAGTACTAGTCAAAGCTTTGGTTACTTGCAGCGGCTAATTTAAGAATACGATCAAACTGAGCAGCAGTCAAATCATTATAAAAGAAGTAAATAGGATCTAATTGAATACCATTCTTATGCACTTCATAATGCAAATGCGGGCCCGTACTTTTTCCAGTACTACCCACATAACCAATGACTTCCCCTCGTTTTACTTTGGTCCCAACCCTTGCTTTAATTCGAACCATATGGGCATACAAAGTTTCATAACCAAATCCATGGTTCACTACCACCCTATTACCATATCCTCCGGTATTAAAGCCAGCATCCTTTACCACTCCGTCTGCTGCAGCATAAATTGGGGTGCCGATTGGTGCAGTAAAATCTAATCCTGGATGTAATCTTCGGTCTTTATAAACCGGGTCAATCCTATAGCCAAAACCAGAGGAAACCCTATTTAAAGTTCTGTTGCTGATGGGTTGTATAGAAGGAATTGCAGCCAATAATTTTTCTTTGTTCTTTACCATATTCTCAATGGCAACAAATGATTTCACTTGGAAAGCCATCCTTAAACTCAAGTTATTGAGCTGAGCAGCCATACTGTTGACCAATTCGGTCTCCCCCATGCTTTGCACCAATTGTACTTCTTTCTTCTTCTCCATTTCCTTCACCCTAGCACTATCTGGTATGGGGTTAGATTCAAAAATGGATCGGTACACATAATTGTCTCTGTTGGCTATTTCATCCATTTGAAGCTGCAATTGTTTAATCCGCTCTTCCATCACTTTATAATTCTGCTTCAAATCGTCGTTCTGTTGACGAAGCAATTTCTCTTTGGGCGAATCGATGTATCGAAATGTAATGGCAAAAATGAGAATCCCTGTAACAATGGAAGCTGCTATATACCCCAATACCTGAAGCAACCGAACCCTCAGCGGGGTAGTCAGCTTCTCAAAGCGCATATTATGTGTATTATAGTAGTATTTTACCTTTTTCATGATCGGTTTTCAGCCCCTTAAATCCGTACCTTTGCCCCTTTAAATAACAACAAATATAGTTTCTACAGCCTTAATGGCATATAAAAAGTAATTCATCATGACGAGTGCCGAAATTCGCCAACAATTCTTAGATTTTTTTGCTTCTAAAAAGCACTTAATCGTTCCCTCTGCCCCGATAGTAGTAAAAAACGATCCAACTCTACTATTCACCAATGCGGGCATGAATCAATTCAAAGATTATTTTCTTGGAAATTCTGTACCAGCCAGCCCAAGAATTGCAGATACTCAAAAATGTTTAAGAGTAAGTGGTAAGCACAACGACTTAGAAGAAGTAGGGGTGGATACCTACCACCATACCATGTTTGAAATGTTGGGCAACTGGAGTTTCGGAGATTATTTTAAAGCAGAAGCCATTGCTTGGAGCTGGGAACTATTGACTGAAATATATAAGCTGCCCAAAGATCGCTTGTATGTTTCGGTGTTTGAGGGTGATCCCTCAGAAGGCATACCTGCATCAACTATTGCATTACAGGAATGGAAAAAACTGGTAGCAGCGGACCATATCATTTATGGGAATAAAAAAGACAATTTCTGGGAGATGGGAGACACCGGACCATGTGGCCCCTGCTCTGAAATTCATGTGGATTGCCGCTCAGATGAAGAGCGCGCGAAAGTGCCTGGAAGCCAATTGGTAAACAAAGACCATCCACAAGTGATTGAAATCTGGAACAATGTATTTATTCAATACAATCGATTAAAAGATGGTTCCTTGGTAGAATTACCCGCCAAACATGTGGACACCGGAATGGGGTTTGAAAGATTGGTAAGGGTTATTCAAGGCAAACAAAGTAATTACGATACCGATGTATTTACTGGAACATTCGAAGCCATTGAAAAAATAACGGGTAACAAATACGATCGCTCTGATTCAAAAGAAGCCATTGCATTCAGGGTTATTGCAGACCATATTAGAGCAATTGGATTTACCATTGCAGACGGGCAATTGCCATCGAATACCGGTGCAGGCTATGTAATCAGAAGAATCTTAAGAAGAGCGGTTAGGTACTATTATTCTTATTTGAATTATAAGCAACCCTTATTGTTTCAATTAATGCCAGTATTGGCGAAACAATTTGAAAATGTATTTCCAGAATTACAACAACAATTGGATTTTGTAAATAAAGTAGTAAAAGAAGAAGAAGATGCATTCTTAAAGACCTTAGACAAGGGGTTAAAAAGAATGGATGATATGATCAAAAACAGCACCAATATAATTGATGGTAAAGCTGCGTTTGAACTATTTGACACATTTGGTTTTCCTATAGACCTTACTCGTTTGATTGCTGCTGAAAATAATAGGACCATTGATGAAGCAGGCTTTGAAAATGAAATGCAACAACAAAAAAACAGAAGTAGGGCTGCTGCAACATTAGACACGGAAGATTGGGTAATGGTGTCTGAAGAAAAAGGAGATGGATTTGTTGGCTACAATCAATTAACTACCCAAAGTACGATTACCAAGTACAGAAAAATTAGTGCAAAAGGAAAGACGCAATATCAATTGGTATTGAATACCACCCCATTTTATGCTGAAAGTGGCGGACAAGTGGGTGATTCAGGTTGGTTAGATTTTGGAGATGAAAAAATCGAAGTAACAGATACCAAAAAAGAGAATGACTTGATTGTTCATTTTGTAAATCAATTACCTACTGAAACTACCAAACCATTTAATGCGATCGTAGATGAAGAGAGAAGGTTATTTACTTGTTACAACCATACAGCTACTCACTTGCTTCATGCGGCTTTACGTAAGGTTCTAGGAACCCACGTTGCACAAAAAGGTTCTTTAGTAAATGAAGAAAGCTTACGTTTCGACTTCTCTCATTTTGCTCGATTAACCGAAGAAGAAATGATTGAAGTAGAAAATATTGTAAATGAAAAAATTAGACAAAATATTCCCGTAGTTATCACTGAAATGCCAAAAGAAGAAGCACTTAAATTAGGTGCAATGGCTTTATTTGGAGAAAAATATGGGAATACAGTTAGAGTAGTGGTAGCTGATCCCAATTATTCCGTTGAACTCTGTGGTGGAACCCATGTGATGCATACTGGCATGATTGGATTACTTAAAATCACTGCTGAATCTGCAGTTGCGGCAGGTGTAAGAAGAATTGAAGCGTTAACAGGAAGCAATGCATTTCATTTTTTAAACAAGCAATTCAATGAACTAAAAACAGTTGCTGGTTTATTAAAAACACAAGACCCCATCAAAGCGGTGGAGAAATTAATGCTTGAAAAACAAGAGACCGAAAAAAGATTAGAAAGCCTTGAAGCAAAACAGCTTCAATCAATCAGCAATATATTATTACAAAAAACAATTGATTTCTCTATTGGAACTGAAGTAGGGAAATTAATTGGAGAGGTTGTTGAAGTAAATAGTGCAGATCAATTAAAGAAACTATGCTTCGATTTAAAAACAAGTTTAGGTAACCATTACTTGGTTATTCTTTGTGCAAATATTGCTGGCAAAGCTGCTGTATGCATCATGTTAAGCGATAGTATGGTCAGTGAAAAAGGATTGGAAGCACCTAAATTAATTAAAGAATATGCAACCCCTTTAATAAAAGGCGGAGGCGGAGGTCAAAAAACACTGGCTACAGCAGGTGGACAAGACGCATCTAATTTGCTGGAACTGATTCAACAAATAAGTAAGCTAGTATAATGGACTTATCCCAAAAATACCAGGCTGTTATTGGCCTTGAAGTGCATGCACAATTGGCTACGAATAGCAAATTATTTAGTGGAGATAGTATTGCATTTGGGAATGCACCCAATACACAAGTAAGTCCTATTGCATTAGCACATCCTGGTAGTTTGCCTAAGTTGAATCAAAAAGCAATTGAATACGCAGTAAAAATGGGATTGGCATGTAATTGTACTATTGCAGAGGAATCCTTTTTTGCAAGAAAAAACTATTTCTATCCAGATCTACCTAAAGGCTACCAGATCTCTCAGCATACGCATCCGATTTGTATTGGTGGATGGGTAAATATCAAAACCAATGATGGTCTAAGAGCCGTTCAATTAAATCGAATACACTTAGAAGAAGATGCAGGAAAAAGTATTCACGACCTAAATCCCCAAAATACTTGTATTGATTTAAACAGAGCTGGCACCCCTTTAATTGAAATTGTAACAGAGCCTGATTTATTTTCCGCTGAAGAAGCATGGCAGTATGTAACAGAAATAAGAAAACTGGTACGCTGGATTGGCATTTGCGATGGCAATATGGAAGAAGGAAGCTTAAGATGCGATGCCAATATTTCTGTTCGTCTTAAAGGGGTAACACAATTAGGCACCAAAGTAGAAGTGAAGAACTTGAACTCTATTCGAAATGTAAAAAAAGCAATAGAATTTGAAATCAATAGAATCATTGGTGAGTTAGAAAAAGGAAACCGGATTCAACAACAAACTCGAAGCTTTAACGCAGACAATGATACTACTTTTGCCATCAGAGATAAAGAGGAAGCAAATGATTATCGTTATTTCCCCGATCCAGATTTACCGGCTATACGTCTAAGCAAAGCATATATTGAATCGGTAAAAAAGCAACTACCTACCCTACCCTATCAATTAGCTGAACATTATCAAACAACTTATCAATTAAGCGCATACGATGCTGGCCAACTATGTGAAGAGAAATTGATTACCGACTATTTTGAGCAAACCATCCAATTTACGAAGCACTATAAAATGGTAGCCAATTGGATTTTAGGACCCATCAAACAATTAATGAATGAGTCTCAACAAAATATTCAAGCCATAGGATTGACTGGAGAAAGACTTGCAGCCTTGATTGAATTGATAGAAAGTGGAAAGATTAATTTCTCTACTGCAGCATCTAAATTATTACCTGCATTATTACATACGACCACTGCTCCACTGGAATTGGCTGAATCATTAAATCTCTTACAAGTGAGCGATAGCAATGAGTTAGAAGAATGGGTAAATGCAGCAATTGAAGCAATGCCAGATAAAGTAAAAGAATACCAAAAAGGGAAGAAAGGATTAATTGGTCTATTTGTAGGAGAAGTAAAAAAAAGAAGCAAAGGAAAAGCTGATCCAAAAATGGTAACTGAATTACTAGAACAAAAATTAAACGCTTAAAAGATAGCTATGAAAAAAATGATTTTTTTGTTGCTGGGTACATCACTCCTATTTAGTGCATGTAATCAGAAAAAAAAGTATGGCGCATTTACCGTTAAAGGAACCATTAAAAATGCGATTGCTCCTAAAGTATATTTACAAGAATTGCCCTATGGAGGAGAGCAACCAATTATTCTAGATTCAATCAGCTTGAAAGCAGATGGAAAATTTAGTTTAAAAGGAATTGCCAAAGAGGAAGGATTATACAGATTGGTTTTAGAGAACGGACCAGATGTATTAATTGTAAACGATAACGATGAAATTGAAGTTGATTTAGACGTTACTCGTTATAGGGTATATGAGGTTAAAAACTCACCAGCCTCTTCTGCAATGCATACCCTCTTTGAAGACTATCGCAAAAAGGATTCAGCATTATATGCAGTATTCATGGAAATTGATTCCCTACAAGCCCAACCCAAATCGGATAGCTTATTGAAAGTGATTCAAGGAGATAGAGATGCGAAAGTGAAAGAAATGAATACCATGGTTCGCAATTTCATCAAAGAAAGTGAAAGCCCTGCCGCTAGGTATTATGCATTGGGAATGGCTTCAAGAACCATGACGCCAGATGAACTAAAGTCATTGGTAAATGAATCAGCTGAAAAGTATAAAGAACATACGGGCTTAAATAAAATAAAGGAGTTGATTAATGCCTCAGCAAAACAACAGCCCGCTGCACCTCCTGCATATGCCTTATTAGGTAAAGATGCTCCTGAAATTAATTTACCCGATTTAGATGGGAAACCATTTACATTGAGCAGCTTAAAAGGAAAATATGTTCTAGTAGATTTCTGGGCTAGTTGGTGTGGACCTTGCAGAAAAGAAAACCCCAATGTTGTTGCAGCGTACAATCAATTTAAAAATAAAAACTTTACCATCCTTGGTGTTTCACTGGATAACGATAAACAAGCTTGGTTAGACGCGATTAAAATGGATAAATTAAATTGGAAACATATCAGCGATCTGAAACAATGGGAAAGTGAAATCCCTAATATTTATCAGTTCAATGCAATTCCTTTTAACGTGTTAATTAGCCCCGAAGGAAAGATTATCGCATCTGATTTAAGAGGTCAGCAATTATTTAAAACCTTGGAGGAATTAATTAAATAATACTGGATTAATATTAGATAACACTGCATTAATATTAAACCACGCTTAGTTTAATCTAAATAAAGCCAGATCTAATTAAAATCAAGCTGAATATAATTTAAATCACTCGCGACCTTTACAAAATAAAAACTGCCGACATAATATATGCCGGCAGTTTTTTATGCAGTTAATGAATGATGCCAATTAGTTTTGGCTGATCACTAAACCGATTTTATTTAATTCAGTAGCAGGTTTAATCGTACTGTTTCCAGTTACTTCTAATACCAAGTTTACAGGTGTAGCACTAGAAACACCTGGATTCAAGATATTGATAACCGCTTCACCAAAACTGCTATTAGCAGGAATAGTGATGGTACCTGGGATAGTAAAATGTGTTCCTGAAACTGCAGTGGTAGAAGCTGCTACAACACTGTAATTAATGGTTTGAGCAGTAGTCTGCTGTGGTCCAATTAAATTAACGCGGAAGCGGATTGTGCCACTTGTTCTTGAAATTAATGGATCAGATGTTGCAACTGGCATTCCATAAGGAGGAACACGATTTAATACAGGCCATGTAACGCCTGCACCACGTGCATTCCAAGATGCTGCATCAAACTCAACCTGAAGACCTTTGAAACTGAGATCATCTTGTTTGATACAACCCACCATGGTAAACAAAGTTGCGATAAAAAGAATTGTATTTAATGCTAATTTTTTCATTTTGTTACTTTTAGTGGTGAATTAATATCCTACGTTTTGTCTCATATTAGGGTTTCCAACCAACTCACCGTCAGGAATTCTTGCCAACATACGGAAATCAGAG